>NZ_JAYJLF010000006.1:0-304032 GCF_036903175.1 Winogradskyella sp. ECml5-4
ATCTTTCAATGCTAAAATAAAAGCGTTCAGGGCACAGTTTAGAGGGGTCAAGAATGTGGAATTCTTTCTGTTTAGATTAACTACAATCTTTGCTTAAACACAACTTTTGATCTTGATCCAAAATCAGACTAAATCTAAAATTAACTAATATTCTAAAATTAAAAAATCCTAATCAATTACTGATTAGGATTTTTTCTTTTGGTTGGCCTACTAGGTTTCGAACCTAGACTCTTCTGTACCAAAAACAGATGTGTTAGCCAGTTACACCATAGGCCAATCTCTCATTTTGAGGGTGCAAATTTAAAACAAAGTTTCACTTAGACAAAAAAAAACAATAAAAATTTTAAAAATACTTAACGTTAACTTAAAAATGTAGCCATTTAGGTAATAATTAGTAAATTCGCCAGCATTAATAATCAAGGTTTTCATGACAGATTTTAACTTTAAAAAGTGGAACAACATTCTAGGATGGTTTGTTTTTACAGTAGCAGTTGTAGTTTACGGGCTTACTATTGAACCAACAGTGAGTTTTTGGGATGCTGGCGAGTATATTTTAACTTCATCTAAGTTACAAGTAGGACATCCACCGGGAGCACCGTTATTTCAAATGTTTGGAGCTTTTTTCTCCATGTTTGCGTTAGAACCTTCACAGATTGGTGCCATAATGAACATGATGAGTGGTGTTGCAAGTGCATTTACCATTCTTTTTATGTTCTGGACCATTAGTCTTATGCTTGTAAAACTTACAAAGTACAATGAAGACAAAAACCCAGGTAAAGCATGTGCTATTTTAGGAAGTGCTTTAGTAGGAAGTTTAGCTTTTACCTTTACCGATTCGTTTTGGTTTAATGCCGTAGAAACCGAAGTGTACGCCATGGCTACATTAATAATGGCTATTCTATTCTATTTAGGCTTACGTTGGGAACAAGATATGAACAAGCCACGAGGTAACCGTTGGTTAATCTTAATAGCCTTTGTCATTGGACTATCTTTTGGTGTTCACTTTATGGGACTCTTAACGATTCCTGCCATAGGTCTTCTATATTACTTCAAGAATTACAAAACCATTACCGTTAAAAACTTCATCATAGCAAATATTGCTTCAGCTGCAATTCTGCTTTTTATATTTAAGTTACTACTGCCTTCAACATTAAAACTTTTTGGATACTTAGAAGTCTTTTTTGTAAACTCTATTGGTTTACCTTTTAATTCAGGAACTATTATTACTGGATTAATGGTTATCGCTTTATTTTATTTTGGGCTGAATTATACGCGTAAGAAAGAGTTGAAACACGCTAACACATTAGTACTATGCTTAATGTTCATCTTTATAGGATTCTCGTCTTGGATGATGCTTCCAATTCGTGCGAATGCGCAGGTTGTTATTAACGAAAACAACCCTTCAGATGCTAGAGAGCTTTTAGCTTATTACAACTTAGAACAATATCCTGAAACCCATTTATTTTATGGACCACAGTTTACAGAATCCTATTCTGGTGCAGATAAAGACGAACCCTTTGTAGACGACAAAAAGAATTATGAGCGTGATGATGAAGCTGGAAAATACGTCATTATTAACGATTGGGAAAAAAGCAAACAAAACTACAATCATGAGCATGCTTCAATTCTTCCAAGAATGTGGAGTGCTGAACATGCCGAAAATTATATGATGTTTACAGGTTTAATTGACTTTAGAGTTGATCCTAACCTACAAGTACGTGCCTACAACGAAGCAATGAATGCAGGTTTAACCGAAGACCAAGCTTCACAATATGCTTTAGGAGAAAAACAACAATTTGACCAGCTTGTTTATGATTTTAAGAGACGTGTTGCCGAAGGAGAAATTGACTATGAAGGTTATAATCAGTTTTTAAGAAACTACGGTCAGCAATATTTAATTGTTGAAAAACCATCATTTGTAGATAACATCATGTATATGTTTCAATACCAATTTGGCTACATGTACTGGCGTTATTTTATGTGGAATTTCACAGGACGACAAGACGACATTCAAGGACGATACACACATAAAAACGGAAATTGGATTTCTGGTATAAACTTTATAGACTCGTGGCATTTAGGGCTATCTCAAGATAATTTACCAACAGACGTTCTAGAAAACAAAGCCAGAAACACCTATTACTTCTTACCACTACTATTAGGTTTAGTAGGCTTCTTTTTCTTGATGTATTCGGATTTGAAACGTTTTTGGGTATTAGTCGTCTTCTTTTTGCTAACAGGCTTAGCCATTCAGTTTTACACCAATATAAGACCATTTGAACCTAGAGAACGTGATTATTCTGTTGTAGGCTCTTTTTATGTTTTTGCTATCTGGATTGGTTTTGGAGTTTACGCCATCTACGATCTTTTACAATCAAGTATAAAAACAAAATTTTTAGCTCCTGTTATTACTTTAGCTTGTCTTATTATTGTGCCAGGTGTCTTAGCTGCGAATAATTGGGACGACCACGATCGTTCTGGTAAGTACACCACAAATTCTATGGCTCGTAAATATCTAGAGTCCTGTGCACCTAATGCAATTCTATTTACCATTGGAGACAACGACACATTCCCATTGTGGTATTTACAAGAAATTGAAGGAGTACGTAGAGATGTACGTGTAATAAACACCAGTTTATTTCAAACAGATTGGTACATTGACCAAATGAAACGCAAGGCTTACGAGAGTGACCCTATTCCTTCACAGCTTACTCACAATCAATATCGAGGAGCCACAAGAGATGTTATTATTAGAAGAGAAATTACCAAGGACACATTACCTATTAAGGACTTTATGGATTTTGTATCTAGTGAAAAGCCAAGTACCAAACTCAAATATGTAGTTGAAAGACAAGGTGAAGACCCAGATCAATATCCTAAACACTTATTAAATTCTAATTATTACCCATCACGCTATATAAGCATTCCTGTTAATAAAGACATGGTTCTTAAAAAAGGAATTGTAAAACCGAAAGATGCAGACAAAATAGAAGACAATCTTTTTACTGAAATTAGCTCTAGCTACATTTATAAAAACAATCTATTAATGTTAGACATTATTGCCAACAATAATTGGGAACGTCCAATTTATTTTACTGGTGGTGCTTTTGGAGCCGAAGATTATATTTGGCTAAAAGATTATTTACAACTCGATGGCATGTGTTATAAATTAGTACCTATTAAAACACCTGTAGACAGAGCTAATCCTTATGACATGGGACGTGTAGATCCAGACCTTATGTACGACATGGTGAAAAACTGGGAATGGGGAGGCAGTGGAGAAGACCTCTATTATGATATTGAAACCAGAAGAAATGGAATTACCTATAGAGGCAATTTAGCTCGACTAATAGAACAGTTAATTAATGAAGATAAATTAGATAAAGCCGAAGAAATTGCAGACATCGCTATGGAAAAAATGCCTGTAGATAAATTTGGTTTCTATTCTTTATTAGAGCCTTATGTGAGTGCATATTATGAAATAGGAAACGTAGAAAAAGGACGTGCCCTTTACAAAGATGTCGCTAAAAAATACCAAGAAAACTTGGTATACTATAGCAGCTTAGATATAGAAGACCAAGAATTTATGGTTGGTGAAGAGATTTATATAGATATACAACGTTACAGAGCCTTAATTGATATTCTAGTTATATATAACGATAAAGATTTTGCATTACAGGAAACCAAAACATTTAATAGCTATTTAAGCTTGTTTGACGAACTTATGAATCGCTATAGTGACGAAGAGCTACCTGAAGTGCCAAACGATATTGATATACAAAGTACCATTAAAGACACTATTGAAAGAATAGCACCAGAGAATTAAACTCTAATGAAAATTATTCCAGCTAAAATACCAGGGTTTGTGAAAGCTTTATTTCCAAATTTTATTTGGAATATTGATACAACTAAAAAAGAACTCTTTTTAACCTTTGATGATGGCCCAACTCCTGAAATTACAGATTGGGTGCTTCAAACTTTAAAAGATTACAATGCAAAAGCAACATTTTTTTGCATTGGTAGTAATATTGAGGCAAATATTGAAATTTTTCAAAATATAATTAAAGAAGGACATTCAATTGGTAATCATACTTACAACCATTTAAAAGGTTGGAAAACGAAAACGAAAATGTATCTTGGGAATGTTGAACTTACCGACTCCGTTATTCAGTTTCAAATTCAGAATTCAAAATTTTTAACAGATAACAATAAACCGTCATCAAAACTATTTAGACCACCTTATGGTAAGTTTAAAAATAAACAAAGTAAAAAATTGTTGAAATTAGGATACAAAATCGTGATGTGGGATATTTTATCTTACGATTGGGATAAATCTGTATCAAAAGAAACTTGCCTTAAAAATATAACATCAGCAGCCAAAGAGGGAAGTATTATTGTGCTTCATGATAGTATAAAAGCATCACGTAATTTAAAATATGTACTCCCTAAGGTTTTAGAATATTACAGCAAAAAAGGTTATGAATTTAAGAGCATAACATAATACTTGATAGGTTTTATAAACCTTTATCAAAATCACCTAAACATACTCTTGAATAATATTAATCAACGTATTAGCGTCTTGTTCTCCACTATGGCGCCATTTCATTTCTCCATCTTTATAAATGATTAATGTTGGTAGACCTTTAACACGCAATGCTTCTGCAAGTTCTTTATTTTTACCGACATCAATTTTTATAACTTTAGCTTTATCACCTAATGAAGCCGCAACATCTCTAAGCACAGAATGCATAGCAACAGATTGATCATTCGCTTCAGTGTAAAAATCCAGAAGTACTGGAATTTCAACATCTATTAATTCCCCAAATTTTGACATACGTTTTAGTTTTAGTCAAATATACAAGTACTTCAAACTCACAAAAACCTAGTAATTTATATCCGTGAGTTAGGTACTCATATCATAAAAATAAGCAATTCTTTACAATTATGCACTTTTCGTTCCTCTTTTGAGCTCAATTACAGTGATTTCTGGCCAAATTCCAACACGTCCAGGATATCCTAAATAACCAAAACCTCTATTTACATTGATGTGCTGGCCTAGTTCTGTATAAATCCCAGCCCATTGCTTGTAACGCCATTTTGCAGGACTCCATTTTATCCAACCAGGAATCTCAATTCCAAATTGCATACCATGTGTATGGCCACTTAAAGTTAAATGATAATGATACGAATCATTAACCACAACTTTATCCCAATGACTAGGATCATGACTCATTAGTATCTTAAAATCATCTTTATGAACTTGCTCAGAAGCTTTCTTTAAATCTCCAGCTTGCTTAAAACCTCCTATACCCCAATTTTCAACACCGATTAAAGCAATACGCTGACCTTCTTTTTCAAGAAATCGGTTTTCATTTAATAACAAATCGAAGCCTATTTCTTTCTGAAGGGTTTTTAAATCTTCTAAATTTTGCTTTTTAGCAGCAGCAGAACTCCAATCTACATAATCTCCATAATCATGATTTCCTAAAACAGAATACAATCCATCCTTAGCTCTTAATTTTCCAAAAGTATCCTTCCAAGGTAACATTTCAGACGCTTTATTATTTACCATATCTCCTGTAAATAACAAAATATCAGATTCTTGTTCATTAATTAAATCTACGGCATACTCAATTTTTTCTTTGTTATCAAAACTACCCGAATGTATGTCACTTATCTGAGTTATTCTATACCCATCAAAGGCCTCTGGTAAATCCTCAAAATGAAGCGTATAATTAAGAACTCTAAAATTATATTTGCCTTTATACATGCCGTAAAGCAAAGATGAAAACGGAATAGCAGCCAAGCCTAAAGCAACCTGACTAATAAATTTTCTGCGTGATGGAAAATAGAATGCCTCTTTCTGAGTCATGGCCTTTTGGTACAGACCAATTGCTCCTCTTATAATATCTTCTCCAATTAAAATTGGGACTAATACCAAATTAAAAGCTAGAAATGTTAGTAAAAACCCAAATGCGTAACTTTTGCCTGGTGTCAGTACACGCCCTTCATTACCAGATGTAAACTGAAAAATAAAATTTCCCACAATAACGATAGCTATACCAAAGAATACATAGTATATCCAAGTTTGTTTAGTTACAGTTCTTATGGCCTGAAAACCATAAACCGTTAGAATTATAAATAAAATAGCAAATAGTATCCAGCGAATCATCTTGTTTTTTTGAGTTTACAAATTTAAAGCTTATAACAAGCGACCTATCTTATGAAAGTGTTAAAGATTTTTCAAGCTTAATACTCAGAACGTCAAAATAGAAACCAGACAAAAAGGACTCCCCTTAAAAACAGTCTTAATTTCATTTTACTATATTAGATGCATTATAATTAATTGTCTTTTTGATGAATTTTAAACCAACCGCTATTGTAATTGCGCTTACACTTCTTATAAGTTGTAATACCTCAACTTCAATTACCGAAGCTCAAAAAGACCAACCACTAACCCACTACGTTAATACCTTTATTGGCACAGGTGGTCACGGACACACTTATCCTGGGGCAACACTGCCTTTTGGGATGATGCAGTTAAGTCCTGATACACGCTTAGACGGTTGGGATGGTTGCTCGGGCTATCATTATACAGACCGTTATATTTATGGGTTTTCGCATACGCATCTAAGCGGAACAGGCATTAGCGACTATGGAGATGTGCTTTTAATGCCAACAAACGAAATCAATTTTAATAATGGAGCTGATGGCAAAAAAGGCTATCGTGCACATTTCAGCCATGATAATGAATTTGCAGAACCTGGCTATTATAAAGTCCATTTAGATTCAACAAATATTAATGTAGAACTTACCGTTGCTCAACGAAGTGGTGTTCATAAATACGAATTTCCAAGTTCTAAAAATCAATATGTGATTTTAGATTTAGTACATCGTGATAAGGTTTTAGATGCTAAGATTGAAAAAATATCGGACACTGAAATTGTTGGTTATCGCCATTCTGAAGCTTGGGCAAAAGATCAACGTTTATACTTTATTATAAAAACATCGCACCCGTTTAATGATGTGTTACAATCACCACCAGAAACAGGAATACCAGGAGCCAGACGATCTGCTTTAAAATTTATAAACCCAAACAACGAGCCTGTTTATATGAAAGTCGGCATTTCAGCCGTTGATATAGATGGTGCACGTAAAAATCTAGAAGCCGAAGTTTTAAACAAAGATTTTGAAACCGTTAAACAAGAAGCCCAACAGATTTGGGAATCGCAACTTGAAAAAATAGTAATTGAAAGCAACGATTTAGATAAAAAGACCAATTTTTATACAGCATTATACCATACTATGCTAGCACCACAATTGTATCAAGATGTTGATGGTCGCTATAGAGGCATGGATTTAGAGATTCATAAGACAACCGATTTTAATTATTACTCAGTATTTTCTCTTTGGGACACCTATAGAGCAGCACATCCGCTTTACACCATTATAGAACAAGACCGCACCAATGATTTTATCAAAACCTTTTTAGCAAAATATGACGAAGGTGGCATTATGCCTATGTGGGATTTAGCAGGAAATTACACGAATTGTATGATTGGCTATCACGCCGTACCAGTCATTGCAGATGCCTATTTAAAAGGCTTGCGCGATTACGATACCGAAAAAGCTTTTGAAGCTATGAAGTATTCGGCAACCAGAGATAAATTTGGACTTGAAGCATATAAAAAATATGGATTCATTCCTGTGGATGAAGAAAGCGAATCGGTTTCAAAAACACTAGAATACGCTTATGACGATTGGACCATTGCGCAAATGGCAAAAGCCATGGGTAAAACGGAGGATTACAAAACTTACATTCAGCGTGCGCAGTACTACAAAAATGTATTTGATCCGGAAACCAACTTTATGCGAGGACGTTTTAAAAACACCTGGTTTACTCCTTTTGACCCTTACGAAGTGAATTTTAATTACACCGAAGCCAACGCTTGGCAATACAGTTTTTATGTTCCTCAAGATATTTCAGGATTTATAGAACTACTTGGAGGAAAAGATCAGCTAGAAGAAAAATTGGATGAATTATTCAATGCCAAAACAGAAATATCCGGACGTCACCAATCGGATATCACAGGCTTAATTGGGCAATATGCGCATGGCAATGAACCTAGTCATCATATGGCTTACCTCTATAATTTTGTGAATAAACCCTATAAAACGCAAGAGAAAGTGCATCAAATTTTAACGGAGTTGTATCGTAATGATCCCGATGGCGTTTCAGGAAATGAAGATTGCGGACAAATGAGTGCTTGGTATGTGTTGAGCTCTATGGGTTTTTATTCCGTAACTCCAGGAAGTAATGAGTACATCATTGGAACACCTCTTTTTGATAAAGCAACCATAAGTCTTGAAAGTGGAAAGAAATTTTCAATAATAGCCAATAATGTTTCAGATAAAAATAAATATGTCGGTTATGTACTTTTAAACGGAGAGCTTCTAGACAGAAGTTACATTTATCATAATGAAATTGCGGAAGGTGGAATTTTAGAGTTTTTTATGACAGACTCTTATTCTCGTTGGGGAAGTGAAAAATGGCAAATGCCTATCACCAAAATTACAGATCATATTATTTTGCCTTCACCTTTTATTGCAAAAGGAGATATTACGTTTAGAGATTCGACCGAAGTTGTGTTATCTACCTCTGAAGTTGATGCTAAAATTTATTATGCTGTAGATGACAATGATTTCAAAATTTATGACACCCCATTTACTATTTCAGAAGATACACAAGTAAAATTATATTCCGAAAAAGGGAATTTAAAAAGTCCGGTATTAACCACATCATTTTTCAAAATTGATCCCAATTTGAGTATTACTCTTGAAAGTGATTATGCCAATCAATATAGCGCAGGAGGCAATGATGCACTTATTGATGGTATTAGAAGTACCAAAAATTACAGAACTGGAAGCTGGCAAGGTTATGAGGATAAAGATATGGTTGCAACTGTTAATTTAGGCACTGAGAAACCTATTAATTTAATCGCAGTTAACTTTTTACAAGATCAGGATGCTTGGATTTTTTACCCCACGGAAGTTCAGTGTTTTGTTTCAAAAGACAATAAAACATTTAAAGCTTTGCCTCCACAAACTATAAATTCGGCTGAAAAGAATAGTGCAATAGCCATTAAAACAATTGAATTTAAAATTCCAAAAACGAAATATAAATATGTAAAAATCGTTGCGAAAAAACTTGGCAAAGTACCAAAATGGCATGTTGGCTATCCTATGGATGGAAGAAGTTGGATTTTTGTGGATGAAATTTCAATAAAATAGCATAACATTCAATACTTTTAAATCCGATTAGAATTAACCATTTAAGATTGTATTAGCAACAAAACACAATTTAAGCAAGACCTTTAAACTAACTAACCATTTATAACAATGAACAATCAAAATAACAAATCAGCATTAGCAACTCTATGTACGGTTTTCTTTTTCTGGGGATTTATTGCAGCATCAAATAGTGTCTTTATTCCATTTTGTAAAACCTATTTTAATATTGACCAGTTTCAATCGCAATTAGTTGATTTTGCTTTTTATGGTGCCTATTATATTGGTGCGCTATCATTATTTGTAATGTCTAGTGCTGTAAAGCGTGATATATTAAATAATTGGGGTTACAAAAATGGTATTGTTTACGGCTTGCTGTTATCTGCAATAGGAGCTTTTGTAATGTATCCTGCAACTGCTGGTGCAGAACAAGGCCAAACAGAGGTATTCTATTTTGTGCTTATCGCTTTTTTCATTGTAGCACTAGGATTTTCATTACAACAAACTGCAGCAAACCCGTTTGCCGTTGCACTGGGTGATCCAAAAACAGGCTCACATCGCTTAAATTTAACAGGAGGTATAAATTCCTTTGGTACAACTATTGGCCCAATTGTAGTAAGTCTTGCTATTTTTGGATCTGCTTCTTGGTCTACTGAGCAATTAGCTGAAAAAATTAACACCAATGAAATTACCTTGGTCACCGTACAAGTTTTATATATGTGCGTTGGTGCTTTATTTTTAATTGCAGCAGCACTATTTCATTTTTCAAAAAAACTACCAGCTCTTAAATCCGAAACCGCTTTTGAACCCGCTAATAAAGCTAGAAACTTATTAATTATTTTAACCTTAGTTATCGTCGGTTGTTTTGGTTATATTTTTAGCACGTACTCAGGTGACGCTGTTGCTACTGAAGACATAGAGCACACTAGATTAATCATTTTGTTTATTGCACTATTGGCAGTAATAGCAACTGTTTTTATAGCAAACTCTAGTGCTTCTAAAAATCCGGATGGTTGGGGAGCCATGAAATACCCTCAACTTGTTTTAGGCATGCTAGCTATATTTACTTATGTTGGTGTAGAAGTAACCATAGGAAGTAATCTTGGAGAGCTTTTAAAGCAAGGTGTAGAAAACACTGGTTTAAATACTATAGGTTTACCTGTCTTAAATGATTCGGAATTAGGAAAATATATTTCCATGTATTGGGGAGGACTAATGATTGGACGATGGGTTGGTGCTGTTACTGTTTTTAATCCAAGTAAAGGGTTAAAAAAAGTACTTCTAATTATAGTACCTTATGTGGCCTTTGCTGTAATCATTTTGGCTAATTTGGTTAAATACAGTTTTACAGCAAATGAAATTCTATTTTTTGCCATCTGTATTGCGGTTCAAATTGGAGGTTTCTTTTTAGCAAAAGACAATCCTGTTCAAACTTTAAAAATATTCAGTCTTTTAGGAATGTTAGGAATGCTTATTGGTCTCTTTACTTCAGGTAATGTTGCTTTATTTGCCTTCTTGTCTGGTGGTTTATTTTGCTCAATTATGTGGCCTTGTATTTTTACACTAAGTATTGCTGGCTTAGGAAAATACACCTCTCAAGGTTCAGCTTTTTTAATTATGATGATTTTAGGTGGTGCTATTATTCCTCCTGTACAAGGAAAATTGGCAGACGTCTTTAATATTCAAACCTCATACTGGATTGCTGTAGCTTGTTTTGGGTATTTATTATTCTATGCCTTTAGAACAAAAACGGTTTTAGACAAACAAGGTGTTACATATTAATGAAAATAATTTTCGATGAAAAGACGCGATTTTATAAAAAACACATCGTTAACCGGAGTTGGTTTTGCTGTTGGTAGTACACTTGTAAATTGTGCAGAAAATTCTACTGAAACGAAAGCATCAATAGTTAATGTAGAAAAAGCCTCACTACCAATAGTCATTGCAACTTGGCATGTTGAAAACGCCACAGCCAAAGCTATGGAAATATTAAAAGAAGGAGGAAATGCTCTAGATGCCGTAGAACAAGGTTGCAGAATAGAAGAAGCTAACGAAAAAGGACAAACCGTTGGTATAGGTGGTTTGCCAGACAGAGATGGTAATGTTACTTTAGATGCCTCCATAATGGATAAACATGGAAATTGTGGATCTGTAGTATATCTTCAAAATATAACCCATGCCGTTTCTGTGGCAAGAAAAGTGATGGAAGACACACCACATGTAATGCTCGCTGGTGAAGGCGCCAAACAATTTGCCATTTCAAAAGGCTTTAAACCCGAAAATCTACTAACTGAAGCTTCAAAAAAAGCATGGGAAAAATGGAAAATTGAAGCCAAATACAAACCCATTATCAATATAGAAAATCATGATACCATTGGCATGTTAGCCATTGATAAAAATGGAGATATTTCTGGTGCTTGTACTACAAGTGGCTTAGCTTACAAAATGGGAGGACGTGTTGGTGATAGCCCAATAATAGGTTCTGGATTGTTTGTAGATAATGAAATAGGAGCATGCGCAGCTACTGGTTTAGGCGAAGAGGTCGCAAAAACTGTCGGTAGTTTTTTAGTTGTAGAGTTAATGCGGCAAGGCAAATCTCCTCAAGAAGCCTGTGAAGAAGCAATTAGCAGAATTGTAAATAAACCTAATAGCAATTACAAGAATTTTCAAGTAGGATATATTGCTCTTAATAAAAAAGGAGAAACAGGAAGTTATTCAATTCATCAGTGGTTTAGTATGACTAAATTTCAAGATGGAAAAAACGAACAAATTCAATCGGATTATTATAATAAAACATAAATGCTTAAATTGTAGGAAATTAACCAACCTACATAATATTGAAATATACTTATTTTATATTCTTGCTCAGTTTTTTAAGTTTTCTGCCAGCACAGAACAATTTAGATAAGCAAAAAGTCATAGACTCATTAATTAGCACTGTAGATACTTACACTGATAATTATGAAAAAATAAGAGTCCTTACAAGTAATGCTGGCCAATTTCGATACTCAAAAGATTCGCGTGCTTTAATTGATAAAGCCATCAGCATTTCTAAAACAAACAATGATGCTAAGCTATTTGCTAATTCATATTATTCCTTAGGAAACTTCTTCTATTACAACAGCCAATTAGATTCCGCTGAGATATATTTAGACAAATCTATTTCTTATATCAATGATGAGACAATGCCCTTTTTAAGAGCCTCTAACTTAATGACCAAAAGTGGTATTTATAGAAAACAAGGCAATATTCCCTTAGCACTTGCCACAATGTTGAATTCTAAACGTGCTTTAGATAAAATTGACACGTTAAAATTAGATAAAACTCAACGTCGCAAATTTAAAGGAGAAAGCTCTGTACTCAATAATTCATTAGCAAATTATTATAATCAAATGGAAGAATTTGACAAGGCTTCCATTTATTATGAAAATGCTTACAAAGCGTCTTTGAGTCTTGACTCTTATGTAAATGCTGGAATTATTATTTCTAATGAAGGTGAAATGCTATTAAATCAGGGACGTCTTCAAGAGGCTTTAAAACAATTTGAAGAAGGAAAAATATTAAAAGAAAAAGGGAAAGCTCCAATGCGTTTTATTATGAGTTCGGCCTTAAACATTGGAAATGCACATTCAAAATTAAAAAACTATGATGAAGCTTTAATCTTTTTGAAACAAGCTCATGATTATTATGATAAAGCTGGTGTTACAGAAAACTTAACCATTGCTAAAAATTATCTTGGTAATCTTTATTTCGAAACTGGAAAATACAATTTAGCTATAGAAAATTGTAACACTGCTAAAGATTTAGCCTTGAAAGCAGGAAATTTAGAATTAACTTCTGAAGCCTGCGATTGCTTATCCAAATCATATAAATCTATAGGAAGCTATAACTTGGCTTTAGAAAATTACCAATTATACACCAAGACTAAAGATTCTATTTTCAATGAAAACAACATTAAAAAACAAACGCAGCAAGAAATGGAATATGAGTTTAACAAAACTCAAGAACTTAATGCCATTGAATTAGAAGCTAAGGAAAAACAAAGTAAATTGTATTCTTACTTAGCTGCATCAGGCTTGCTGTTAGTTTTAGTTTTAGGGTTTTTCTCTTATAGAAATAAAAAGCAGAGTATTACACTAGCCAAACAAAAGAAACTATTAGAAGCATCCGTAGATGAAAAAAATGTACTACTTAAAGAAACACATCATCGCGTAAAAAATAGTTTTCAAATTGTATCTAGTCTCTTGTATTTACAATCTGAAAGTGTTGTAGATAAAGAAGCTAAAATTGCCATAAAAGAAGCTGAAAACAGAGTCCGCTCTATGGTATTAATTCATCAAAAATTATACAATAAGGATGAATTGGTAGGCATTAATACGCAAGATTATTTCAATGATTTAGTACGCGATATTTTTGAAAGTCATCAATTTGAGTCAGAAACCATTACATACGAACTAAATGTAGAACCTTTAGTTTTAGACATTGAAACCGTTACTCCAATAGGCTTAATTTTAAATGAGCTTATTGTAAACACCATAAAACACGCTTTTGATAAGGTGACACCCAAAAGTAAAATTAGTATTCAGTTTTATAAAGAAGCAGCACAATTAGTATTAAAAGTCATTGATAATGGTAAAGGGTTTGAGGGAGAAATAAAAAGTACTTCTTTTGGTATCACTTTAATGAAAGCATTGTCTAAAAAGCTCAAGGCTACTTTAAATTATAAATCAGAACTAAACAAAGGTACAGAAGCCACCTTAGTTATAAATAAATACAAGCTTCTTTAGGAATACTAAAAATCTTATTCACTAAATAAAATGAGGCATTCACTAAAAAAAGAGACCATTAACAAAGCGTTTAAACTAGATTAAGACTCTAAATAAATAAAGTTTGAAATCCCTAAACATCTTTATCGTTGAAGACGAACCTTTAATAGTTTCTACTATTGAAGTCGCATTACGCAAACAAGGTTTTTTTGCTGTTGGTGATGCTGAAGATTATACAACCGCTCTGCGAGATATAGAATTACTAAAACCAGACTTAACGCTTCTTGATATTCAACTTTCTGGAGATAAAGATGGTGTAGATTTGGCTATAGAGTTAGATAAAAAAAACATCCCTTATTTATTTCTTTCATCTCAAACGGATCCTAATACCATAGAACGTGTTAAACACACCAATCCACTTGGCTATATTGTTAAGCCTTTTACAGAAACCAGTTTAAGAACCAATATTGAATTGGCATGGCATAATTACAACGAATCAAAGCAACATTTTTTAAGTATAAAACACGAAGGCAGACTGCATCGTATTAATCAGAATTCAATACAATATTTAAAAGCATTTGATAACTATTGTTACATAGTTACCAAAACTGAAACTTACTTAGTACCACATACGCTCAAACACATTTCCGAACAATTACAAGGCAATGATTTTATTAAAGCACATCGTTCTTATGTGGTCAACTTAAAACACATTCTTAGTGTTAACAAAAACACCATCTCTCTTATTGACGAAAGTATTCCTGTAAGTGCTTCACAGAAAAGTTTAGTCGTTAGTAGGCTAAAAAGCCTATAGTTAAGATTAACGGAACTCAGTAAAAAACACATTTCTTACGTTAATCTGTATTCACTATAAAAAAAAGTGCATTCACTAAAAATAGCAGTCTAAAAGACTGATTTTAAACTAGATTTATTTTAGCTATTAATCAGTCTTTATAATTGAAAAAACAATTTCTCTACAAAAATCATCACTCAAATTGTTTTTAGAAGAAGACTACTCAAAAACGTGCTATTATGAAAACAAAATTACGACTTTCATGTTCATTTACCTTTCTATTTATTCTTTCCGTTGCGGCACAAGTAGGTGTTGGTAATACTAATCCACAAGCCCAATTAGACATCTCTGCAAGCAGCACTTCTAGTCCTGCAAACAGTGATGGTATTTTAATTCCACGTATGAGTAATTTCCCATCTACACCAGGTGCCACAAGAGATGGTATGCTTATTTTTTACACAGGAACAGGAGCTTCTGGTAAGGGGTTTTATTATTGGAATCAAACCACTATGTCTTGGAGTGCTTTGACTGTTAAAAATGCCGATTGGTATGAGTTTGGGACATCAACTCCACCTAACTCTATCTATGACAATATTTATAATGCAGGACAAGTACATATTGGGATAGGATCCGTTAGTGCACAAGATTCTAAACTTTCTATCGTAGATATAGACAACACGCTTAATGCAGGTATCAGCCTCCAAAGAATTCACACTAACAATACATCATATGGACATAATGGAATCTCTCAATTCTCTCGAATAGAAGGCACAGGTGGTTATAATGGAATAAGTAGTACGCTACAATCTATTACAACGTCATCCGGTAATATTAATAACTATAATGCAGTTAACAATATCTCTAGAGGTGATGGAAGCCAAGCAAATACCTTATACAAAGGAACTTTCAATAGTAGTACAGGCACTTCATCGGCGTCTAAAAGTTATGGAACAAATATTCAGTATTCTGCTAATGCCACTTCGGTGGGTGATAAATATGGCTTTTATATAGATATCGATTCATCTTTACCAGCAACACATTACGGAGTTTATAGTGATGTACAAAATCCAACAGGCTATGCTGGATATTTTTTAGGACGCACTTCATTTGGAACAGCAACAACAAATAGATACGTATTACCTGAAGCCGATGGAACAGCAGGCCAAGTAATGACTACAGATGGATCCGGAAACACAAGTTGGCAAAATGCAACAGTTCCTTTTGAACTAAAAAACCCACAATATCCAGACGGATTTACGGGAATGACACCTGTAATTATTACAGATTTACGAGATTCACCCTATACTATTCCAGCTGGTAAAAATTTATATATTACTAATGTTTTTAACTACGGAGGCGCATACTTAAATTTTTCAGGAAGTAATGTTCTTGGAGGCGTACATAATCAAGCTAACTATGAAGCATTAACAAACCCCTTAATAGCAGGTAATGGGATTATAGTTGATGCCAATCATTTAACAACAGCAATATCTGGCTTTTTAATTGACGCAAATGTAGAACCTGTAACGGCAAGTAGCACTTATACAGTTCCTGCAAATAAGATTTTGGTCATCTTAAATACGACTCCTGGTAATATTCAAATAAATAGTATAACTATTTATGATGGAGATGGAAACACTCATACAACATATCCTAGTAATGGTTTAAGTTCGTTTGTAAATCCAATTTTTGCTGACGAAGGACAGGTATTAACATTAGGTGGCACCATAAATGGTTACCTTATTAATAAATAGAATAGCAGTAGTTTTATAGCGCTGTTAAGTTTTTTGAGTGGAAATTCAATGTAAGGGGCCTTTTCATTTTTATAACATCAAATTGTTCCTAACATTATTCACTAAAAAAATCTATTCATTTACTAAAAAAACCTAAACCCTTAACTTACTTAATGTAATTTTATAGAGCTATTATTTTAGTAGAATTATATATTTAGGTAAAAGTCGCTGTAGGGAGCGGCTTTTTCTTTTTAAAACCACTTTATAGTCCATCTTGCCAATTTCTCCTTAAAACCACTATAAGGCGGAAATAGCAATTCAGTAACTCCAAACGTATGCTGTTTTAAAACGGAACGTTCGTTACTAAAAGATTGAAAACCATAAAAGCCATGACTCTTACCAATACCACTATTGTTTACACCTCCAAAAGGTAAATTATGATTAGCATAATGCAACACACTATTATTAATACAGGTCCCTCCTGCCCTAGTATTATTCATGATTTTTCTAGTATTAACTTTACTTTTACTATAAATATAAAGTGCCAATGGCCTCGGTTTAGAATTAATGTATTTAATCGCTTCATCTAAATTTTCATAAGTGACTATAGGTAAAATAGGCCCAAATATTTCATCTTCTAATAATTTAGCTTCAGGTTTTAAATCGGAAATTAAAGTCGGCTCAATATATTTTGAAGCACTATCGGTTTCACCTCCTACTTCAAAAGTTGCCTTTAGAGTTCTTGCATTTTCGAGATAAGAATTTAAACGTTCAAAATGCTTGTCTGTTACTATTTTTCCATAAGAATCTGATGTTTTTGGATGATCATTATAATAGCTTTTAAGCCATTTTTTACACGATGTAATAAATTGAGTTTTTATACTTTCATCTATTAAAACATAGTCGGGAGCCACACAAATTTGTCCACAATTCAGAAATTTTGCCCACATAATTTTCTTTGCAGCTTTATCAATATTAGCCGTTTTATCTACTATGGTTGGAGATTTCCCTCCAAGTTCTAAAGTTACAGAAGCCAAATGTTTAGATGCTGCTTCCATAACAATTTTCCCCACATTTGGAGAACCGGTAAAAAAGATATGATTAAAAGGGAGTTTTAACAACTGCGTAGAGACCTCAACCTCACCTTGCACCAAAGCCACTTCATCTTCTAAAAACACATCTGCAATAATTTTAGACATTAATGCAGAAGAATGCGGTGTCATCTCAGAGGGCTTTATAATTGCCGTGTTTCCAGCAGCTATAGCTGATACTAAAGGACCAAAAGTAAGATTGAAAGGAAAATTCCAAGGAGAAATAATTAAACAAACCCCTTTGGGCTCATATGTAATATAAGAACTAGATCCCAACATAGACATTGGTGTTTCTACCCTTTGCTTTTGAGTCCATTGCTTTAAATGCTTTTTAGCATGTTTAATATCTCCTATGATGGCAAAAATTTCTGTAAGTTCTGTTTCTACCACAGGTTTCCCTAAATCTTTTTGCAGAGCCTCCTGAATTTGAGTTCTATAAGTAACTTCAATAGCACGCTGAAGTTGGGTTAAAATCTTACGCCTTTCTTTATAACTACGATTCCCTACTGCATATTGGTTTTCTCGTTGTTTTAAAAACAGTTTAAAATATGGATTACTATTAACATCATTCATAATAAAATGTCTATTTATAAGTGTTTCAAGTCCGTTTAATGTATTTCGTCGATAAAAAATATTATAATATGCTTTTTATCTTAAAAACAAGATCGTTTAACATAAATACCAACGTATTTAAAGGGCTAGCGGCGCAATTTATGCATTTCAACGATGTTTTTTGTCGCCATTTCCCATTTAACAGTTTATCGATATACTTCATCTAAAAATTTTAGCCACGCTCTCAATGTTATGTTTCTTTGACTCGAAGTTAAAACAAATATAACTTCTTACGATTATGAAAAACGCTTTAATCTTCTTATTATTCTTAACAGTATCTTTTACTGGATTTGCACAACAAGACGTAACAGCTAATACTGAAAATGAAATCGTAGAAACTGTTAAAGTTGAAAAAGTAGAATCTAAAACAATTGAAGCTTCTGCTAAAATTAAAGCTAAGGTTTTAAAAATGAATCGTAAAAAAAGTAACGAAATCATCAGTATTAAAGCGTATAGAAAAAGTCTTCAAATTAAAGTTAAGACTGTAAAGCTTTGTTAAACCTAACAAGAAATGCTATTAACCATATATAATGCTATTAACCATATATTGTTAAAAAAAGCCGAAACTCACGTTTCGGCTTTTTTGTTTTTGTAAGATTATAAAATCATTAATCTGCATAATTCAGTTCACCTCTAGCTTCTTGCTCTTTAAATTTCTTTACCAATTCTAAAGCATCTGGAATTACATCACTACACAATATAATAAGCGAACCTTTTACGGCATTCTTAACCGCATATTTAATCGCTTCTTTTTCTGATGGAATTATAGTCGTCTTCTTATTAGGATCTCGTTTCTTTATCCCATCATCTAGCATTTTAATTAACTCCTGCTCAGTTTTTCCTCTTAAGCGTTTGTCTTGTCTAATAATAATTTCATCAAACATATCGGCAGCAATAGCGCCCATTTCGTTATTATCTTCAACACGTCGGTCTCCAATACCTGCAATGATTCCTACTTTTACCGTTGCTTCAAGTTCATTTGTAAAGTTCTGTAAAGCTCGCATTCCGGCTGGATTATGTGCATAATCTAATAAAATAGTAAAGTCTTTAAATTCAAATAGGTTTAATCGTCCTGGCGTTTGTGCTGCTGAAGGTATAAAGGTTTCTAAACCGGCTTTCATATCTTCTATACTTATGCCTTGCACATGGGCTCCTAAAACTGCTGCCAACACATTCTGAATCATAAATGTTGCTTTTCCGCCGTAGGTTAATGGAATATTCTCAGCTTTCATTATTCGCATTTTCCATTCGCCTCTACAAATTGTCACATAACCATTCTCATAAACCGCTGTAATACCATTTAAGCGCTGCAAAGCTTTAATGTGTGGATTATTCTCATCCATAGAAAACAAGGCCACATTACAGTCTAAACTGCGTCGCATGTCATACACCAAATCATCATCAGCATTCAAAATCGCATAGCCATCTGGTAATACCGTTTCTGGCACCACTCCTTTTACTTTTGCCAACTGCTCTATGGTATGAATGCCTTTTAAGCCTAAGTGATCAGCTGCCACATTGGTTACAATAGCCACATCACATTTTTTAAAGCCCAAACCGGCTCTTAATAAACCACCTCGTGCACATTCTAAAACCGCAAAATTCACCGTTGGATCTTTTAAGACAAACTCTGCACTTGCAGGACCTGTACAATCACCTGTCATTAATAAGCGATTCTGAATATAAACACCATCACTGGTTGTATAACCCACACGATAGCCATTCATTTTAGCGATATGAGCCATTAATCTAGAAGTCGTTGTTTTTCCATTAGTTCCTGTAATAGCTATAATTGGAATACGACCTGTATCTCCCTTTTGAGGAAATAATTTATCAATTACAGGAGCCGCCACATTACGAGGCAATCCGGATGTTGGTGCTAAATGCATTCTAAATCCAGGACCTGCATTAACTTCCAATACAGCTCCTCCTGTTTCTGAAAGTGGCTTAGAAATATCGGTGGTCATAATATCAATACCACAAATATCTAAGTCAATAATTTTTGAAATACGTTCTGCCATACTCACATTAGATGGGTGAATAATATCGGTAATATCTTCAGCGGTACCTCCTGTGCTTAAATTAGCCGTATCTTTTAAAATTAAACGTTCACCATCTGCAATCACAGAATCCAAAGTATAACCAGCATCTTTAATGATGGTTTTGGTTAATTCGTTTACCGTAATCTGTGTTAATACATTTTCATGTCCAAAGCCACGACGCGGATCACTATTCACTTTATCAATCAATTCTTGTACTGTAGACGTACCATCTCCAATAACATGAGCAGGAGTTCTAATCGCTCCAGCCACTAACTTATTATTAATAACCAACAACCTATAATCCTGACCTACGATAAATTTCTCAACGATAATCGCTCCACTTTTAGAACTTTCTTTAGCATGATGAAACGCCGCTAAAGCATCCTCATAATTTTGAATATCTACAGTAATACCACGACCGTGATTGCCATCAATGGGTTTAATAACTAAAGGGTAACCAACATAATCACAAGCCTCTTCTAAACTGCGTTCTCGTCTAATAATATCTCCACGAGGCACTTCAACCTCAGCTTGTTCTAATAAATACTTGGTATCTTCTTTATCACAGGCCAACTCTACTCCAATACTACTTGTTTCACTGGTCACTGTAGCCTGAATACGTTTTTGATTCGCACCATAACCCAACTGACAAAGCGAATATTTATTAAGACGAATCCAAGGAATACCTCTAGCTTCGGCTTCTTCAACAATAGAACCTGTACTTGGCCCTAAACGATCGGCTTCACGCAATTCTCTCATCTCCTGAATATCATCAGTCAAATCATAAGCTTCACCTGCAATTAAGGCTTCACATATTCTAACGGCAGCTTTAGCAGCAAAGCGTCCAACGGATTCTTCCATATATGAAAAAACAACACTATACACCCCTTTTTCTCCATAACCACGTGTACGTCCAAAGCCCGTATCCATTCCCGCAAGGGTTTGAATCTCTAAAGCAATATGCTCAATAATATGCCCCATCCATGTACCTTCATCAACACGCATAAAAAAACCACCTGCACAACCTTCGGAACAACGATGCGAATACATACTCGGAAACATGGCTTTTAAGCGCTCCGGAAAGCCTTCAATCTTGTTAGAGGGTAATTCTTCCATCTCTTCAAGATCGAGAACCATTACAATTAATTTATGTCGCCTTACTGACCAGTAATTAGGTCCTCTCATCGCATTAATTTCGCGTATTTTCATGTTAGTTGGTTTGTTTTAGTTATTGAAAGATTCTAAATATAGTATTTTTCACTAAAAAAATTGGCTTATTTTTGCGCAATATTTTTAGATAAAAATTATGCAGAAGATTAAAGGAACCTTAATACCAATTGGCGGAAATGAAGATAAAGGTATTGAGGAAAGTGAAATTTACACTTTAGAATTTATTGATGATGGTATTTTGTTCCACGTGGTAGAAGCCGCTGGTGGCATTGAGGCTAACATTGTAGTAATTCCCACAGCATCAAGTATTCCGGTTGAAGTTGGTGAAAATTACTTAACTGCATTTTCTACTTTAGGTTGTAAACATGTTGAGGTCTTAGACATTCGTTCTAAAGAAGATTCTGAAACCGAACACGCTATTGAGCTAATCAAAAATGCGGATTGTGTGATGCTTTCTGGTGGTGACCAATCTAAAATTACAGACAAAATTGGAGGCACAACGATTCATTCCATTTTAATGGAACGTTATAAAAACGACGAAGGTTTTGTTATCGCTGGCACCAGTGCTGGCGCTATGGTAATGGCTAATGAAATGATTGCAGGCGGAAGCGCTTCGGAATCCTTTATTAAAGGTGC
Organism: Winogradskyella sp. ECml5-4; assembly: GCF_036903175.1. NCBI lineage: Bacteria > Pseudomonadati > Bacteroidota > Flavobacteriia > Flavobacteriales > Flavobacteriaceae > Winogradskyella > Winogradskyella sp. ECml5-4. The sequence goes on from NZ_JAYJLF010000006.1 coordinate 22,132, forward strand.
CGTAAATATGTATAAAGGTTTAGGATTAATTCCTGAATTGATTATAGACACCCATTTTGTTCGTCGTGGTCGTTTTGGAAGACAATCTGAAGCCGTTGCTAAATTCCCTAATTTAATTGGATTTGGACTCGCTGAAGATACAGGTATGATTATTAAAAACGGAAATGATTGTACCGTAATTGGATCAGGAATGGTCATTGTTTTTGATGGTAGTACACTTACCCATAACAATGAGAAAATCTTAGAAGAAGGTACTCCTATGACGGTTGCTAATCTTACTATTCATGTGCTTTCTAATGGTGACGAATATGATATTGCTAGCCGAAAAGTGAAGGTATTGCCTATTGAAGCTCCTTTTATCTAAATTCCTGCGAAGGCAGGAATCTCATTACTTTTTACTGGATTTTTCTGTTTTAGGTAAATCTTAACACAGAGATGCCTAGAGTTTTCGCGGTAATGCTCAGAGAGAAAAATCTAAACAAGAAACAATTTACCGACTTCTCATTACCCATAAATAAAAACATCAGCAACTCCTTTCAAAGATTTCTGACCACGATACATCCCGAGAATACTTTATTCACATCTATTAATAAGTTTATGTTTTGGTGAATTTTATGAATGTTTTGTTTTCTTCATCAACTGACGACAGACCTAAAATATACACTCCAGAGGCTAGGTAAGAGACTGATATTGTTTCATGATTTTCATTAGATAATTTAGAAAACACCTGTTGCCCTATGAGATTGTAAATAGTTATCGTCATACTGTTTTTTAAATTAACGATTTCAATAAAATCATCGGCAGGATTAGGATATACCCGAATTGCATTATCATAGACAGGATCTTGAACAGACATTGTATCGGTGTTATATTCAGAAGATATGTACATACAATTGCAATCATCCCAAAACTTTACGGTATATATTGCAGATTCAGAATCATTAAGTTCCAAATATTCATTATTAGCATCTAAGATGTCTGTGCCATTTTTTGTCCACTGATAGTCAAAGAAATTGAAGGGAGCGTACAGAACATTATCAACTTCTGTAATCAAAAATTCATCACGCAGACAATGGTTAAAATCAAGTTTTGCAATAAACCCTGAAAAGCTTCCCTGTACTTTGGTTTCTTTATGAGCACCACTTGTGGCCAAACCATCAATATCTGTAACTCCTGTTGCGTAAAAACTGTCATGCCCTATTGAACTTATGCTATTGATACCCTCATCAAATGGCTTACTCCAGTTAAGATTCCCAGTAGTGTCCAATGACGCAATAAACCCTTTATAATTACCTGTATGCGGCACATAACTGCATTCTGTGTCGAAATAAAAATCTGTACTTTGAGTACCTCCCGCTATTTGAAGTTCTTCATTGCCATAAGTGCCTTCAACAACCATAGAGTTAGTAAAGCCCAATAAGGTTCCCACTCCGCTCAAATAATTAGTCTCATTACCATTACCACCAATATACGACCCCCATTGTTTTTGCCCTAACTCATTGTACTTCAGCAAAATCATATCCCACTGCCCTCCACCGTAATCAAAACCATAGGTACCTGTAGTACCAAGGTCAGTACTACCTACCAAGCCGTAAACAAATACATTTTCCTGACCTGTTAATTCGTTGCTTGTAGTTTTTATATCAAAATACCTATCAACACTGCCATCACCGCCTAAAAACGTACTCCATATTCTATTACCTAAAGTGTCAAATTTTGCTAAAAACCCTATAGAATTGTTGGTGTTCGCTTCTCTGGTATCGATTTCCGCTCCTGGTGATGCAATGTTGGTTGCACTTTTGGTGCTTCCACAGATATAAAGATAACCTTCCTTGCTCAGCGTAATGTTATGAATTTGATCTGAGTCTTCTCCACCAAGATACGTGCACCAGATTCTATTGCCAGCACTGTTAAACTTTGCAATAAACCCATCTGAGTGTCCTCCAAAATATTCAGATTGAAATGTTCCGGAAGTACCCAACCCTTCATAGGTAGAGGTTCCAGTAATATAAATATCATTGTTGGCAGTATCTATGGTCACCCCTGAGTATAAATCATTACCTCCTAAACCAAAATAAGTACTCCATAACAATGTACCATTTTGCGAAAATTTTGCCAAAAAAATGTTTGGGTTAGGATCTCCTGACTCCCAGACGGTAAACTCTTGAAAAGCTCCTGGAGTTGTGATGTTGGCATGACCCTGATTAGATCCTGTGAGGATAATATTGCCATCAGCATCAAGAGCCATATTATTCAATCTATCTGTAAAAGCCCCTCCATAATAGGTGCTCCAAACCAGATTCCCCGCAGTATCCCATTTGGAAAGGAACATATCTCCATGCAGAGCAAAATTTGGGTTATTATCATAGTCATAAAGTTGTTCTTGATGTGCTCCTGATGTCGCAATCCCTAAAGTATCGCTAGTAACACCCGCTACGTATATATAATTGTTTATGCTGTCAAACACTACTTGAGATGGATGTGTACGACTGTAAGTGTAACTATCGTTTTGTATGCCGTAATAAGTGAGCCATTCTAGCGAAGCCTGCCCAAACAAAGCTGAAGAAAGAAAAAAAGAAAATAATGCGGTAAAATATTTCATTTTTTATCATTTTTTTTTAAAATTTATAAAAATTATACAACAAACCTTATAAAAAAACTTATTTTAACATTAGTATTTGTAATGACTACAGTCATAGTTTATGCAAATAGCTTAACGGTAATTAATACAACTGGATGCACATATACCATATATACGGATGGTGGGTGGTTTACTATTGCCCCTTCTGGAAATGCATACTATGCATCTCCTTATGATATAGGAAATGGAACACCAGCAGATGGCGACTTTCACGTTGTAAAAGTAGCACTTGGTTCTGATGCGACTCATGTTACCGAGTATGGTCCTTTTACCAATACAAGCGCAAATAATCATGCCTGCAATGGTGGTTCGCCATTTAATATTATGTGGAGTGCGGCAGGACCTAATGTAGTGGTCACTATCTATTAAATTTTAAAAGATTGGTATTGTTAAATTTCACAAACCTTTTCTGGAATCTGAAAAGGTTTGTGAAAATAATGAGTTTAAAATAGTATAGTTTTTAAATGGATGGCAATAGTATCTCAAACTCACACTACTTAAAAATATTTATAAGCTTAGGTATAAATTATTCCGTATTCTAAAGTACGTTTTATCTATTTAATACTATTACCCATAAATAGATACTTCATCAATCCCATTCGAAGATTTCTGACCACGATACATCCCTTCGGTATTAAAAGGCATCGCTATGTTTCCTTTTGCATCTACTGCGATTAATCCACCATCGCCTCCAATCTCTAAGATTCTTTTATTGATGACTTCTTCTGAAGCTTCTTTTACAGACATACTCTTGTGCTCCATTAAACACGATACATCGTAAGCCACAACACCTCTAATAAAAAACTCACCACTACCTGTACAACTAATTGCACAAGTTTTGTTGTTGGCGTAATTTCCTGCTCCAATCATTGGTGAATCTCCTACGCGTCCCCATTTTTTATTGGTCATACCACCTGTTGATGTTGCTGCTGCAATGTTTCCATCTTTATCGCAAGCAACCGCTCCAACAGTTCCGAATTTTGAATCTTTCTTCTTAGCATGATCTAACTGAAAACGGTCAGTATCCTTAATCTCTAACCATTGGTTATGTCTAAACTCATCATAAAAATAAGACGCATCTTCCAACTTATAATCGCGTTCTTTAGCAAATTGCATGGCTCCATCTCCTGCTAAAAACACATGTTCGCTTTTTTCCATCACATCACGAGCCAAAGACACCGGATTTTTAATTCCTGTAATTAAACTCACTGCTCCTGCATTCAACGTTTTTCCATCCATAATACTCGCATCCATTTCGTGAGATTCGGTAGCTGTAAAGACTGAGCCTTTTCCGGCATTAAACAAGTGGGAATCTTCGAGTAACTTAACGGCAACCTCTACAGCTTCAACAGCGGTTTTTCCGGCTTCCAAAACGTTGTAACCAGCATCTAAGGCTAATTGTAATGCCGCTTTATATTGCGCTTCTAGTTCTGGTGTCATCATGCCTTTTACTAAAGTTCCTGCTCCTCCGTGAATGGCTATTGAGAATGTTTTCATGCGTATCATTTAAGTTTGGAAAATTACGAATTGCTTTTTAAATAAACGCTTTAGTTTTTGTAATTTGCAGGCTGTTCTCATTAGCACAATCAAAAACATTTTACACTATTAGTTTTAAACACATTTGAGAAATGTCAAAAGCTATAGTACTTAAGCATTTCGACTGCGCTCAATGTGACATTCATTTTCAAATTAACGCAATATCATTTTTTGTTTAGGTTAGCTGACATAAAAAATGATGATTTTTTTAGATGATGCGAGAAAGAAAAATTAAACATAGCCATAGCTACGTTTCATTTTTATTTTGAAGCAGAAATGAAAAAAGGGTGTTTTTTGAAGCTCACTTAAATAAAATATGATATAACATGTCAGACCAAAAACGTCTCTTTCTCGTCGATGCCTACGCCCTAATTTTCCGTGGCTATTACGCATTTATAAAAAACCCAAGAATCAACTCTAAAGGAGAAGATACCTCAGCCATTATGGGCTTTATGAATTCCCTTTTAGATGTCATTAAACGTGAGCGACCAGATCATTTAGCCGTTTGTTTTGATAAAGGAGGAAGTGCAGACCGTGTAGAAATGTTCGAAGCTTACAAGGCTAACAGAGATGAAACTCCCGAAGGCATCAAAACCGCTGTGCCTTATATTATGGAAATTCTTAAAGCCATGCATATTCCAATCATGGTAAAAGAAGGTTACGAGGCTGATGATGTCATTGGTACCTTAGCTAAAAAAGCCGAAAAAGAAGGCTATAAAACCTTTATGGTGACTCCAGATAAAGATTTTGCACAACTCGTTTCAGAAAACATTTTTATGTACCGACCAGTTTTTGGTGGTGGTTACGAAACTTGGGGAATCCCAGAAGTACAAAAGAAATTTGAAGTTACCGATCCTCTACAAGTCATTGACTTTTTAGGAATGATGGGAGATGCTTCTGATAATATTCCTGGACTGCCTGGTGTGGGTGAAAAAACAGCAAAGAAATTTTTAGCGGCTTATGGCAGTATGGAAAACCTTTTTGCAAATTCACACGAGCTAAAAGGCAAGATGAAAGAGAAAATTGAAGCCAATCAAGAACTCGGTTTATTATCAAAACAACTCGCTACCATTATGCTCGACGTCCCTGTAGAGTTTAATGCAGAAGATTTTGAAATGTCAGAACCTGATATTCCAAAAGTGACTGAAATTTTCCAAGAGTTAGAATTTAGACGTCTCATTGATAATTTTAATAAAACGTTTTCAGCTGAAGCTATGCAATCTGCTGGAACCTCAACTCCAACAGCAGATAAAAAGGAAGCTCCCAAAACAACACCTATAGAAGAAAAATCCGCAGGAGCTGGTCAATTCTCCTTATTTGGTGGCGCAGAACCATCAGCAACCGAAGCTGTATCTGAGTTTACGCGTAAAACAGCCGAGACCACCTCACATTTTTACCAAAGTGTAGCATCTGGAATGGCCACCAAATTGTTTGTTAAGAACCTAATGAATCAAACGTCGGTGTGTTTTGATACCGAAACCACAGGCTTAAATGCACTAACCGCAGAATTAGTTGGGATTGCATTTTCGTGGGAAGTAGGTAAAGGCTTTTATGTACCATTCCCCGAAGATAGAGCCGAAGCACAAGAACTTATTGAAATACTAAGACCATTTTTTGAAAGCGAAACCATCGAAAAAATCGGTCAGAATTTAAAATACGACATCAAAGTATTAGCCAAATATAACATTACCGTTAAAGGCAAACTCTTCGATACCATGTTAGCGCATTATTTAATCAATGCCGATATGCGTCACAATATGGACGTCTTAGCAGAAACCTATTTAAACTATACACCAATTTCTATTACAGACCTCATTGGTAAAAAAGGAAAGAATCAATTGTCTATGCGCGATGTACCGTTAGAAAAACTAACCGAATACGCTGTAGAAGACGCAGATATTACCTTACAATTAAAAGAACATTTCACCACGGAATTAGGCGAAGCCAATACCCAAAAATTATTCGATGAGATTGAAATTCCGCTACTACGTGTCTTAGCAGCTATGGAATTAGAAGGGATTAACCTTGATAAAGACTTTCTAGACTCCTTATCTGAAGATTTGAATAACGACATCGCAACACTAGAACAAGAGATTTATGCCACAGCAGGCGAAGAATTCAACATTGCCTCACCAAAGCAGCTAGGGATTGTGTTGTTCGAAAAAATGAAATTGGTCGACAAACCAAAGAAAACCAAAACAGGGCAATATGCAACTGGCGAAGATATCTTATCCTATTTAGCAAAAGACCATGATATCATTCAGAAAATATTAGATTTCAGAGGCCTTTCAAAATTAAAGAGCACCTATGTAGATGCTTTACCTTTACAAGTAGAATCCTCTACAGGTCGTGTGCATACCGACTATATGCAAACCGTTGCAGCAACAGGGCGTTTAAGTAGTAATAACCCGAATTTACAGAATATCCCAATTCGTACCGAGCGTGGTCGTCAAGTGCGTAAAGCCTTTGTTCCAAGAAACGAAGACTACATTTTACTAGCTGCCGATTATTCGCAAATAGAATTACGAATCATTGCTGCTTTAAGTGAAGAAGAAACCATGATTGAAGCCTTTAAAAACGGCGAAGATATTCATGCCTCAACCGCATCCAAAGTCTTTAATGTCCCATTGGCTGAAGTCACCAGAGAGCAACGTAGCAATGCCAAAACCGTTAATTTCGGAATCATCTATGGTGTGTCTGCCTTTGGGTTAAGTAACCAAACCGATTTATCGCGTAGTGAAGCCAAAGAACTTATTGATACCTATTACGAAACCTATCCAAAATTAAAAGCCTACATGAGTAAGCAAGTCGATTTTGCTAGAGATCATGGCTATGTCTCTACCGTTTTAGGTCGTCGTCGTTATTTAAAAGACATCAACTCACGTAACGCTGTGGTGAGAGGTGCTGCAGAACGAAATGCCGTAAACGCACCCATACAAGGAAGCGCTGCCGATATCATTAAAATAGCAATGATTAATATTTATAACAAGCTTAAAGCTGGTAATTATAAATCGAAGATGCTCTTACAAGTGCATGATGAATTGGTCTTTGACATCTACAAACCAGAACTCGAAGAACTCACTACCTTAATTAAAACGGAAATGGAAAGTGCGTTTACCTTAGAAGTGCCGTTGGATGTTGAAGTGGATACTGGTTTGAATTGGTTGGAGGCGCATTAGGAATTTTCCTACTCAAAAATAGATTTTTTTACATTGATTAAGTTAATATATTTGTATTATTCACTTTTTCAATATATATGCCCAATAAAAAAACTTATATCGATTTATTTGCAGGTTGTGGTGGACTATCGCTAGGACTATATAATTCCGGTTTATGGAAAGGACATTTTGCAATTGAAAAAAGTCCAGATGCCTTTAAAACTTTTAATCATAACCTGATTGAAAACAACAATCATTTTGATTGGCCTGATTGGTTACCAAAATCGAATCATGACATTAATGAAGTTATCAAAAACTATGCTCCTGAACTTAAAGGTCTGAGAGGAAAGATTGATATGGTTGCTGGTGGCCCCCCTTGTCAAGGTTTTTCGACAGCTGGTAAACGCGACGAAAATGATTTAAGAAACAAATTAATTAAATCTTATATCAGATTCATTAGACAAGTACAGCCAAAGGTTATCTTTTTCGAGAATGTTAAAGGTTTTACACAAAAATTTGACAAGAATAAAATAAAAGGAATCGTTTATTCTGAATATGTTAAAAGAGCATTACGCTATACTCCAAAAGACAAAAATTATCTTGGATATAATGTAGAAGGCAGACTTATAGACTTCTCAGAATATGGAGTACCTCAAAAAAGAACGCGTTTTATTCTTGTCGGTATAAGAAAAGATATTGCAGAGAAGACAAATCCAATAGAGTTTTTTGATGCTATAAAAAAAGAAAGAGAACAGTTTTTAATTAATAAAGGAATCGGTTTAACAAACACATTAGAAGATGCTATTTCTGATTTGTTAAGAAAAAATGAAACCATTTCTCCAGATACGGCTTCATTTAAAACTAGCTTTTACAATAAAGCCACCTCTAATTATCAAAAACTTTTAAAAGGAGATGTTAGCACCAAAATACCTGATAGTCATAGATTTGCTAAACATACTAATCGTACTATCGAAAAACTAGAATATATTTTAAAACACGCAGATAAAAACAAAACCTTATCTGATGAAATCAAAGAAAAGTTTAACCTTAAAAAGCGCACTATAATTCCTTTATCTGGAAAAACACCTACTCCTACAATAACAACTTTACCAGACGATTACGTTCATTATTGTCAACCTAGGATTTTTACTGTTCGAGAATATGCAAGAATTCAATCTTTTGATGACTGGTATGAGTTTAAAGGAAAATATACAACTGGAGGAAAAAGAAGAACACAAGAAGTTCCTAGATATTCACAAATAGGTAATGCGATACCACCTCTTTTCGGTGAACAAGCAGGCATAACAATTAACAACCTTATCTAGCATGCAGAAACCACTTCAATTTAAAATTAGTTCTGCATTAAAAAATATAATTGGTAGAGACTTAATTACTGACGACTTTATTGCGGTATTTGAATTAGTCAAAAATTCTTATGACGCTCATGCCACAAAAGTCGAAGTGATTTTTGAGAATATTTATACCGACAAAGGAAAAATCATTATTAAAGATAATGGCAAAGGAATGGGTTATCAAGACTTGCTTGATAAATGGCTTTTTGTGGCTCGTTCATCAAAAAAAGAAGGTGACGAGGAAGACAGTTATAAAAACTTTAGGGATAAAATAAAAGTAAAGAGAGCATATGCAGGAGCTAAAGGTATTGGTAGATTTTCTTGTGACAGACTAGGGAGCGAACTATATCTTGAAACTATAAAGGATGAAAAAAATGCTAAAATCGAAGCTCTAATAACTGATTGGAACAAATTTGAAGAAGATAGCAATAATGAATTCGTAAATGTGAGTGTTTTGCACGAGACATTAAAGAAAAGTTCATACGGAATTGATAACGGAACTGTACTAGAGATTTCAAATCTTCATAGTGAATGGGACAGAAAGAAATTCGAAAGACTAAAAGATTCACTTGCAAGACTAATTAACCCTTCAACTATTCAAGATGAAGACTCCTTTAAAATTTTTCTATCTGTTGAAGATGAAAAAGAGGGTGATTTAAAACAAAAAAAGAAAAATAAAAAGGATTTTGAAAAAGGAAGTTTAGATGAGTCAGAGATAGACTATTTCCATATAATTAATGGTGAAATTAAAAATCCAATTTTTGAAACTTTACAGTTAAAAACCAGCTATATAGAGTCCGATATTCAGAAAGACAAAATTATCACTACTTTATTTGAAGGAGGCCAGCTAGTTTATAAAGTAATAGAAAAAAATCCATTTAAGAATTTAATTAATATTCACTATTCAATTTACTTCTTAAACCATTCTGCTAAGCTAACATTTGCAAGAAGAATGGGTGTAGACTCAGTAGAATATGGTCATATTTTCGTCTATAAAAATGGTTTAAGGATTTATCCATATGGTGAAAGAGGAGAAGACCCTTTTAAGATGGATAATAGAAAAGCTCAAGGATATAGCAGGTATTTAGGTACCAGAGAAGTTCTAGGCTATATTTCTATTAATGGAGAAAATAATAACCTTAGAGAAACTTCAAGTCGTGGAGATGGTTTTATTAGAACTAAATCTTATGAAAATTTGGAAACTCAATTCTATGAAACATTAAAAAAATTAGAAAAGTATACCATTGAAATTACAGATTGGGGGAATTTCTTATCTGAGAGTGATTATATTAATATTAACGAATCTTTTATCAAAAACGAGGGAAAAGACAATGAAAGAGATTTTAATGTTAATGACAATTTAAGTAAACTAATTTCAAGCTTAACAAATTCTAAATCTGTTGTTAGTTTTGAAATTGCTCCAAATATTTTAAACCTTTTAGACTCAAAAAGTAAAGATTCCGCAGAAGGAATATTAAAAAGCATTTCAGATTCTTTAGATGAAAATGATTTTGATAAAAATGAAGTCAAAAAGACCATCAAAAGTGTAGAGAAAAAACTTTCTGATTTAAAGAAAAGCAAAGAAGAAGCAGAGGAAGAAGCTCTTGAAAAGCATATTGAAAATGAAGGTCTTAAAGCTGAACTAGATACAGAAATTGCTAATCGTTTGTTTAGTGATTCAGTTATAGGAAGAGAAAAGAAAGACCTTTTAAGCCTTCAACATCAAATAACACATACAGCAAATAATATTTCCTGGTCGCTAGACAAACTAACCGAACTTATTGAAAATGAAGAATCAAAGGATAAACTTTTGAATCGTGTTCAGAATATTAGTTTAGAGGTGCAAAAAATAGTTAGTTCTTCAAGATTTGTCACCAAAGCTAATTTTAGCACTGAAGCTAGTCGAATTACTGAAGACATTGTTAGCTTTATTAATCACTATATCGAAAAAATATATGTCCCAAATGATTCTTACATACATTCACGGAATCAAATCGAAATAAACATCAAAACTCCAAAAAACCTTAAAAAAGTAATGAGTTTTAGGCCACTTGAAATTACAGTGCTACTTGACAATTTATTTGTCAATTCAAGAAAGGCAGATGCTACTAAAATTGATATAACCTGGAGCAAGAGTAAAGATAATCTATTGTTAAATTTTAAAGATTTTGGTAACGGGATACCTGATGATATTTTAAGTAAAATTTTCAACTTTAAATTCAGCACAACTGATGGTTCCGGAATAGGGTTATATCACACGAAAAAAATACTAAAGAAATATAATGGAAATATTATTGCCTTAGAAAATATCTCTGATGGTGCTGAATTTCAAATAACATTACCAATATGAAAATAGATTACAAAGTTATATGGATTGACGATAAATTTGAAGAAGAAGAAAGTCCGTTCACAGACATTAGAGATTATTTAGTTGATTATTTAAAAACGGAACATTATTTCCAAGTAGACATTAAAACATTTGAAAATGTTGAAAATTTCAAGAAAGCCGTAATAAAAGATGATTTTGATTTAATAATCACTGATTATCATTTAAATGATGGTAAATTAGGAAGTGAAGTAATTGACTTCGTGAGAAGAGAAAATAACATTTCCACTGAAATATTTTTCTATTCTGCCAAGCAAGATTTGGGAGTTGATACCAAATTAATTAACAATAATAGAGTTACATTCTATACTTTAACTGGCAATAGTTATAGGGATTTGCGTAGTGAAATTAAAAACTTAATTGATTTAACATTACGAAAATTCAACCACATTGTAGCTATGAGAGGTATGATTATGCACGAAACAAGTAACCTAGACGAAAAATCTCTTGAGATTGTTAATGAATATTTTGAGAAAAAAAGTGATGTGGATATCAGCAATGCTTTATTTGATGAAATAATATCTTTCCATAGAGAGAAATTAGGTAAAGCAGAAAAATATAAGAAAAATTCAAGGCTAGAAAAAATTATTGGAGACCCAGTAGCATTTTCTGCAACCCAAAGAGCAAATACTTTATCTAATATTATCGATAAGGAAGGTCTCGTGAATTTTATTGCGGATTATAAAAAGGAAATTCTGTTGGTTAGGAATCAATTTGCTCACGCAATATTAGATGAAGAAAAACAGGTTTTTAGAACCAAAGGAGGTGAAGAATTTAATGAAGACCTTTGCAAAAAAATTAGAAAAGATATTAATGTACATATCGCTAATATTGATGACTTAAGTTCTAAATTAAGTCCCAAATAAACAGTGCTTCATATTCGCGTAGCTTCCCACCTATAAAACAAACCTTTCATTAAGACACTATCAAATTAAACATCAAAAGATTTTCAAAATCATTTAATTACCCAATATTCAATCACACCCCTAAAGTCCCCTCTAGGGGACAATCCTAACCAAGAAACATAAGCATAAAAAATGAATTTTATGTACCCAATACACGATCTAAAAATCCTATAAATACTATATTTTCCTTTATCAAATGTCCCCTTGAGGATTATTGAGATGAAAATATATTTTCATTGAAGATACCGAGCGTAGCTCATTAGGGGTGTTTAGGAATATTTTGAGATGTTCCCTCTAGTTAATCACGCAATTCCCCAACCTTCACCTCAATAACCAATAACACAGAAAACATATTCTTTTTAATGGCGTCATTAGAAAACCTCAAAAAAGTAACACTATAAGCCTCTAATTCAGCTTGCCGTTTTGCATCATATATAAAACGATGCTCATGACAATCACCATCAATTTCAATAGCTAAACCTATTTCATGGCAATAAAAATCTACAATGTAATTTAGCATTGGCACTTGCCTATTAAACTGAACACCGTAAGCACGTTGTTTTATATGTTGCCAAAGTAATACTTCGGGCAGCGTACTATGTTTCCGGAGTTGTCTAGCCAGTGCTTTTAGTTCTGGATTGTATGGAATGATTTTGTTTTTCATTTTACTAATTTATCACTCTTCTTTTTACACCCCTAAAGTCCCCTCTAGGGGACAATCTAGACCAAGAAACTTTTGTGTAAAATTAGTTTTTATTGATACCATTCATAATATACAATTTTATGAATAACATGTTTTCCTTAAACAAATTTCCCCTTGAGGATTATTAAGGTGAAAGAATTCTTTTATCAAAAATACCGAGCGTAACTCTTTAAGGATGTTATCCAACCAATCCTCTAACATTCTCTTCAAGATTAAACAACACACCAATTTATCAAAAAACATCAAACAAAAAAAAAGCCTCAATTATAAAATAATCAAGGCCATTTCAATAAGATTTACGTAACGCTATTTTTTCAAAAGCTTATCTGTATGGGTCTTACCATCTGTGGTAACAATAGTTAACATATAAACGCCACCAGAAAGACGACTAACATCTAATGCATCTACAGAAGTACGTTCCATTAATTGCTGTCCATTTAAATTATAAACAGACACCTGCGCAATCTGCTCTCTCTGAATACCTGTAATTTGTAATTCATCAGTAACCGGATTTGGATAGATACGCAATGTTGAACTATCAGCAACATCATCAACACCTAAGGTACCCGTTTCAAAACTAAAATTATCGTAATAAGCATCACCACCATAATTGTTATGCAACATATTAAAACCTACAATATCAACAGACGTAAAATTGCTACGTGTATGCACCAAAACATCATTTAAGTAATACTTTAATTCTGTGGCAGTCACTTCAATTTTAACATGTAACCAAGTATTTGGAGTCCAATCGGCACCTTCAAGGTCAACAGTTCCATAATTTATATCATCTATGGCATAAATAGATCCTCTATATTCCATAATAACGCCTGCAACAGGAACAAAATCATCATTAGCATCAATACCAAAAAGCGTCATTTCAAAATCCGATCCATCACTTTCTGTTACCTTAACATCATACGAAAATGTAAAATCTTCAAATAATTTTGGAGCGTCAAAGTTTTTTGCAGCACCAAAAATTGAGTAAAACTGAGGATTAAAACTCGGCTCATAAGAATTTTTAAAGGCATAAACACCGTCTGAAGCTTCCTCATCAGACACCACTTGATTCTGAAGAAAAGCGCCATCTCCACTTTCTGTAACTTCCCAACCATTTTGATTATTTAGGGTTCCTAAAGTGTAAGATTCACTGGTTTCAAAGGAAATTGTTTCCTGACTAAAGACGCCTCCTGTAAGTAAGAACATAAGGCCAATTGCGTAATTTTTTATCATATTTTTTATTATTTAAAGGAATAAAAATAATATAAACTCATTGGAATTACGAAACAATTAACACTTCAAAAAGGTTCAAAATGAGTAGTTAATTGAGTTTCTGACACCTAACAAGAATTGCATTTTTTTAGGATGTTATAATTTTAATACTTTTCAAATAATAGCAAACGACATTGGCTTTCCAACGGAAAAAGAACCGCAAAGCCATATACATAAAACCACTAAGTAAGAGTTCACCCGTACCTAAGTCGGGTTAACCTCGGGTATGCGTCGGGTATGCGTCGGGTGTGCGTCGGGTGTGCGTCGGGTAGAACCCAACTTAATATAAGCTAAAACTAAAAGAATAAATAATATAACCCACAAATCAGACTGAAGTAAACAACTTAAGACTAACAAAGCTTCCTCTTTTTACATCTCTCCAACACGCTCATTAACACCCAATAAGAAACCGATATAAAATAAAAGCTTAAATTAGCAAGCGCGTATATTTTGCAAGCAACTATCGTTCTGTTTCAACCGTTTTGTGGCTTCTTAGGGATAAAGATCATAATTCTAGTAAACTGTGGTTGATACTAGTCGTAATTGGTTAAAAGCTCATTAAATATTATCACATTATGAAGTACCGTTTTTTAATTTCCATTTTAATACTTAATGTTCTATTAACGTCTTGTAATGGAAATAAAACCAACCAACCTGTTATTAGTGCAGATGAATTACAAAAAAACAACATCTTACCTAGTGATAACGCAAAAGAGTTCTCTTTAAAAGACTTTTACACTTATGATAGCAGACTAGCCTATAAAACGGATAGTATTTTTAACACCATGACCGATTCAGAACGCGTGGCACAGATGATAATAGCTTCTATTGGCGAATTAGGTCATGATTTAAACAAAGCCAAACTCCTTGTAGAAAACAAAAAAGTTGGTGGCTTTGTCATCTTAAAAGGCATCAAAGAAGATCACAAAAGCGCTATCGAAACACTTAATGCTACAGCTAAAAAGCACAATTCATTTGGCCTTTTATTTAGTGCTGATGCAGAACCAAGCCTTTTTAACAGCCGTATTGTAGGATCGCAACCCGTAAAAAACACAGTGGATTTAACATCTATTAGCGAAGTAGATGCAGTAGCTAAAACCATAAGTGACGAATTGCGTTATCTTGGAGTGCATCAAAACTATGCTCCGGTTTTGGATGTTAGTGAAAATAATTCAGCCATAACCAACAGAAGTTTTGGCGCTAATCCTAAAGATGTGATTAACAAGAGTAACGCATTTGTAGAACGCACCCAAAATGAAAATATAGTAGCCACCGTAAAACATTTCCCAGGACATGGTTTAGTCACAGGTGACTCGCATTTCAATACGGTTTTTATTGATGGTGATTTACTAGAACTCGATAATTATAAACCCATAATAGACAATGGAGTCATAAGTGTCATGGTTGCTCATATTTCGATAAAGAACAATCCTAAATACAATACGTTTAATGTTCCAGCATCTTGCTCTAAGAAAATAGTAACTGGACTTTTAAAAAACGAATTAAACTTTAAAGGTCTCATTGTTTCCGACGGCATGAAAATGAATGGTTTACAAAACATTCCAAAAGCAACATTAGAAGCCTCAAAGGCAGGTTGTGATATTATTTTAATTCCTAAAAACGAAGATGATACAGCCCAATTAATTTTAAACGAAATGAAAACTAATGCAGCTTATAAAGCTCAAGTATATGAATCTGTAATGAAAATAATTCGCTTAAAAACGTGCTTAGGTATTGAATAAATAGAACACCATGACGACGAGTTTAATAAAAAAAACACTTTGGATAATTTACGGAACCGTGGCATTAATTGCAATCGATTCTATCATAACAGCTATTGTATATTACCTATTCCATCTCACTATAGAAAATAACTACCAATTTTCCTCAAAAATAAAAAGCTATCTATTTATCGCGACCTTGAGTTTATATGTATTGTCAGCATGTATAATCGCCTTTTGGGTTACAAAAAAATCACGATTAAAGCATTACAAGGGTAAAGAAAACATGCCTCTACTCCCCTTCTTAGCGCTTTTAATTAGCGCTATAGTGGTTAAGCCATTCACATTCTATAGTTCTGATAAAAAACTTGAAAGCGCGCTTAATGACATGTCTAATACGGATTATATAAGTTCTCTAAACTTATCGAGTATTAGTGAGTTTATTACAAATACGATTTACATTTGTAAGTGGTCAACCATCATCCTTTTAGTATTGTATCTTTTTATTTTGAATAGATACATTAAGAAACAGTAATAGACGATCTAACAGACATCTTTAGTTAATTGCGATGCCATAAAATGAATATTCATCTACATTGCAGCCGCAGGTTAATTTAAAAGCTATAGTCAATACTACAAAAATGAAAAATACAACAAGTATCAGATGATTCGTTAGTTTTTTATATTTCCATTTTATTTTACCAAATAGATGAAGAATAACCACACACAGCAAGACCACACCAAAAATCACTATTGGTAATATCTTACTATTTGTAGTTACAACATTATAGATGTGGCTGTACTCTCCCATACACACATAACCAAAAAACTTTATAATCATGCTCACTTCTGGTAGATACACGTAATAATGTTGTGCCCTAAATTTAATCAGTAAATCTTTTGTTTGCCTTGTATTTGAATCGAGATTATGATTAACAATCTCTGCATTAACCTGCTTTGCTAGCATTGACATCACAACGTTTCCTTTCATGACATTAGCAGCATTTAAACTATCGGTTTTCATTTGTAAAGCGTGATCAAATGCCTTAGAATAATCATCTATAGTGTAGCCACTAAAATCTATAGTCCCAACTTCTGTCAAATAGCTATAATCTATAGTTTTAGCGCTCATTGCATCTGTTGTTTGTCCAAAAAGACTCCATTGAAACAAGGCAATTAATGTAACTAATCCTATTTTTAAATATTTCAAATTAGCGCTTTTATTTATCCGTGTAAAAAACAATGAGACTAGAGGCTCTTTCAATTCTAGCGAGTTTTGTGGATGGGTTCTGATTTAAATTCTCAAGATGTTGACCGTTATTAACATGGAGTATATTTTTACTTCCAGTATCTAAATTGAGTATAAAATTGACATCGTAGTTTTTAGCTCTAAGATGCGTTAAGACATCTTTAGCAGCCTTTAACATATAGTCCTTCGCTTTGGTGCCTATTATTAGATTTTTTAATTCCCCATTTTTTGAAGCAACAACAAGAAATCGTCTTTCTTTACCATCAGCACCTACCAAAATGTTTTTAAAATTTTCGTCGTCCTTTTTTAAGTGAGAATACACCAATTGTGTTTGAAAAACAGAAAGTTTATCGGTTTCAACCTTATTATAAAAGACATAAGAATCCAATGCATTTTCCCTAGGATTAAGATGCTGATGCGCATGATTAGATGTCATTAGGAGATCGCATTTTTTACTTGTAAAATCTAGATCTATAATATCTTGTGTCGTCATTAAACCTTCTGAATTAATAACGACCAAGCCATCCATTGTTTGATTTGGCATTTTATTAAGAAATTGCCCTTCATAAGCACAAAGTCCAATCGGAGTGCCATCACTAAAAAAAGCTGAGGTAAAAGAGGCCGAGGTAACTAATAAAATGTCTTTGCTTTTTTGAAGATCCACAAACTTAGTATAAGCGTCACCCACCAAAAACTTGATTTTTACATTTTTACTATTCAAATGCTTATGACCAAATTCATATAATTCAAAATCATTATCAGAAGCACTGATAGCGTTGAATGTTTTGAGCCTTTCATTTTTTTCTAATCTTAACGTTTCATTTCCTATCGAAAAAAATAAAACTAAAAAAACCAAGCATGACAAGGCTATTACAAGGAATGATTTCATAATTAAGTCATTAACAATTATTCCAAATCTAATTTTACTAAACGATTTACAATAAAAAAACTGCTAAAAGGACTATTATGAAGATAAACATATCATTTTACAGGTTTCTAGCTATAAAATGAACATAATACATTCATTTCCAACAACTGTTATCACATTTCAATTTTAATGTTACAGCCCCCCTTTTAAAACCTATTTGATGAATCTGCGCTTTAAAGCAATAGCAACATAAATTAAAACCACAGCCAATCCAAGGAAGAGCACATACCAATACGGTGAGAAGTCAAAAACTAGATGTTTAACACATCTAAAAACGTTATTTAAAGTTAACTAATGAATGCGGAACTATTCATACAAAACTATATAGCAAATAGATTACCGGAAGCCGATAAAGCTAAAGTTGAGCATTTGTTAGAAACAGATTCAGCATTTAAAACTAAAGAAAGAAAAGCGCTTCTAGAAAAATTGTAAATCGCTGTTATAAATCCAACCCTTTCAAACTTTCAACACGATTTCTAATTAAGAAATCATCTATAGTTTCAAAGTGTTCAATTACGCGTTTTTCTTTAAACTCAAATACTTTATTAGATAATCCTTGTAGAAAATCTCTATCGTGAGACACGAGTATTAATGTGCCATCAAAATTCTTTAAAGCCTCTTTTAAAACATCCTTCGATTTTAAATCAAGGTGATTGGTAGGCTCATCGAGAATCAATAAATTCACAGGTTCTAATAAGAGTTTTACCATAGCTAATCTGGTTTTTTCACCACCAGACAACACACTTACTTTCTTTTCAATATCGTCACCTCTAAACATAAAGCCACCCAAAATATTTTTAATCTGCGTTCTTACATCTCCTTGAGCAACTTCATCAACGGTTTGAAAAATCGTTAAGTTTTCGTCTAACAAAGCCGCTTGGTTCTGCGCAAAATACCCAACCTTAACGTTATGACCTAAAGCACAAGTCCCTTCTACATCAATTTCACCTAGTATGGCTTTAATCATCGTTGATTTCCCTTCTCCATTTCTTCCTACAAAACAGACCTTCTCTCCTCTAGCAATAGACATATTAGCATTATGAAACACCACATGATCACCATAAGACTTAGACACCTCCTTAACCGTAACAGGATAGTCACCCGAACGCTGTGTTGCTGGAAAACGCAACTTTAAAGCTGATGTATCGATCTCATCAATTTCAATCCTTTCTAATTTTTCAAGCATACGCTCTCGTGACAACACTTGGTTGGTTTTAGAATAGGTCCCTTTAAAACGCTCTATAAATGCCATATTATCAGCAATAAACTTTTGCTGCTCTTGATAGGCTTTTATTTGATGTGTACGTCTATCTTCACGCAACTGAAGGTAATGCGTATAATTAGCCTTATAATCGTAAATACGACCCATCGTTACCTCGATAGTTCTATTGGTTATATTATCTACAAAGGCACGATCGTGAGATATAACCACAACAGCGTTGGCTTTATTCAATAAAAAATCTTCTAACCAAATCACCGATTCAATATCAATATGGTTGGTGGGCTCATCTAATAAGATTAAATCGGGCTTTTGTAATAAAATCTTGGCCAATTCAATTCGCATACGATAACCACCTGAAAACTCATTGGTTTGTCTTGTAAAATCGTCTTGTTTAAAACCTAAACCTTTTAATGCTTTTTCAACTTCGGCATCGTAATTGACATCCTCTAAAGCATAATATTTCTCACCCAAATCAGACACACGTTCAATAATTTTCATGTAGTCGTCAGATTCGTAATCGGTTCGCGTTTCCAATTGTTTATTGAGCGCTTCCATCTCATCACGCATTTCAAACACATGCTTAAATGCTTTTGATGCTTCATCAAAAACAGTCGTATTATCTTCGGTTAACAAATGTTGTGGCAAATACGCAATAACGGCATCCTTAGGACACCTTACGTTACCACGAGTTGCTTTTTGAACACCTGCAATAATCTTCATCATGGTCGATTTTCCCGCACCATTTTTACCCATTAAAGCAATTTTATCATTGGCATTAATCGTAAATGACACCTCACTAAAAAGCGTATGCCCACTAAATTCTACGGCTAAATTATCGACTGAAATCATATTTTGAATTTTAAAGATGCAAAACTACTAAATGGGAAGTCATTATTTATAATTGTAGTCAAAATAATATCACAACTGTTATAAGCTAATCCTAGTCTCTATTCAGTCAAGATGTAAAGATCTAATCCATTAATTTTAGAACATAATTAAGATATAATAAAACAATTATGATACTAACAAAAGTTTTAGGGTTAACAAGCGCATTAACCAAAAGCAAAAAAGCCAAAATAGCCCTTTTAAGTCTCGAGATCGCTGTATTAGGTTACGCACTTTACCAACAGAAAAAGGAAAATAAGCGTATTAAATCTTAGTCGTATGAGATTTTGAAGTAATTTTGTAATCGCATTTTACGACTATGAGCATCATTTCAAAAGACATATCAAAAGCGATTCAACTATTAACGGCTGAAGACATTGTTGCTATTCCAACAGAGACTGTCTATGGCTTAGCAGGAAATATTTATAGCGAGAAAGCTATAAAAGCTATTTTTGAAACCAAGAAGCGCCCTTTTTTTAATCCGCTTATTGTTCATATTCCTTCTATAGACAAACTTTCCGACATCGTTGAATATATTCCTAAAAAAGCGCAGTTATTAGCCGAAGCTTTTTGGCCTGGCCCCATAACTTTGGTTTTAAAAAAGAAAGCTATAATTCCAGATTTAATTACTGGTGGAAAAGATACGGTTGCAGTTCGTGTTCCTAATCATCCCACTACAATAGAATTATTAAAACAATTAAATTTCCCTTTAGCAGCACCAAGTGCCAATCCTTTTAGTAGCATTAGTCCAACGACAGCAGCACATGTAGAAACCTATTTTAAAGATACTATTAAAATGGTTTTAGATGGAGGGGCTTGTACAAGCGGAATAGAATCTACCATTATAGGTTTTGAAAATGACGACCCTATTATTTATAGATTAGGCTCAACAGCTTTAGAAGACATTGAAGCCATTGTTGGAAAAATTAAAATAAAAAACATGGCTACTGAGCGTAGTCAAAATAATAAAGAAATAAGTCCGGATGCTCCTGGTATGTTAGAGAGACACTATGCACCAAAGACGACGACGATCTTAACAGACAATATTCCTAACACATTAGATAAATATAAAGCGAAACGTGTTGGACTCATAACGTTTCAATCCCAAATTGAAAATAACGCAATCGAAGTACAAATTGCGCTTTCAAAATCTGGCGACTTAGCCGAATCGGCTTCAAAACTTTACGATGTTTTACATCAGTTAGATAAAATGCATCTGGATGTTATTATTGCCGAAAAATTCCCAGATCATGGCTTAGGAAAATCCATAAATGACAGACTCACAAGAGCTACAAAAAACTAAATTAGAATACACATTTCCAAACCATCTGATTTTCAGTACAAAAAATATATTCATCAAGGTTTGGTAAATCAATTGTTTATCGTAAATTTGCAAACTCTTTTTTAAAGAGGAATGTTTAATCTTTTTGCGCTGTGAAGCGTAAATATAAATCAAATTAGTGTGGATACATTAAGCTACAAAACAGTTTCAGCTAACAAAGCTACCGTTAATAAGGAGTGGGTTTTAGTTGACGCTGAAGGACAAACTTTAGGTCGCTTAGCTTCGAGAGTAGCAATACTTTTAAGAGGTAAGCACAAACCTAATTTTACGCCACACGTTGATTGCGGTGACAATGTAATTGTTGTTAATGCTGAAAAAATCAACTTAACTGGTAACAAATGGACGGAAAAAAGTTACATCCGTCACACAGGTTATCCAGGTGGACAAAGAAGTCTGACGGCTACTGAAATGTTTGAGAAAGACCCAACCAGATTAGTAGAAAAGTCAGTGAAAGGAATGTTGCCTAAAAACAAATTAGGATCAGCCCTTTTTAGAAATTTAACTGTTGTTTCAGGTACAGAGCACGCTCACGCAGCTCAAAAACCTAAAGCAATCAAATTAAACGAAATTAACTAAATGGAAGTAATTCACAAAATTGGCCGTAGAAAGACGGCTGTTGCTCGTGTGTACGTTGCCCAAGGTAGTGGCAAAATCACAGTGAACAAAAAAGACATGGCGGATTATTTTACTACTGCAACATTGCAGTATAAAATAAACCAACCTTTAGCCTTGACTAACAATGATGGCAACTTTGATATTACTGTTAACGTATATGGAGGTGGTATCACCGGCCAGGCAGAAGCAATACGTTTAGGATTAAGTCGTGCAATGTGCGAACTAGATCCTGAAAACAGACTAGTATTAAAGCCAGAAGGTCTATTAACGAGAGACCCAAGAATGGTAGAGCGTAAGAAATTCGGACAGAAGAAAGCGCGTAAGAAATTCCAATTCTCGAAACGTTAATATCCAACAATTTTTTATTATTCAGAATCTGCTTCGGCAGGTTCTGGATTATTATTTTTTATTAAAATTAAATTAACTTGAAATCGTTCAGGTTAATAAAAAGATCTCAAAATAAATTTGAGACAAGGTTTAGCATCTAAATGAAGCCAACAGCTAATAACCATTAGCTTAATGGAACATTGCTAATTTAACAGAACGTAAACTATTACAACATGGAAAAAGTAGAAGTAAAAGAATTACTTGAAGCAGGTGTACACTTCGGTCACCTTACACGTAAGTGGAACCCAAACATGGCTCCTTACATTTATATGGAACGTAACGGTATCCATATTATCAACCTTTACAAAACAGCGGCAAAAATTGAAGAAACTTCTGAAGCTTTAGCTAAAATAGCAGCATCAGGAAAGAAAATCTTATTCGTTGCTACTAAAAAACAAGCTAAAGACATCGTTGCTGAAAAAGCAGGTGCAGTAAACCAACCTTACATTACTGAGCGTTGGCCTGGTGGAATGTTAACTAACTTTGTAACTATCAGAAAAGCGGTAAAGAAAATGGCTGCTATTGATAGAATGAAAAAAGATGGTACATTCAACTCTTTATCTAAAAAAGAACGTTTACAAGTAGATCGTTTACGTGCAAAATTAGAAAAGAATTTAGGTTCTATTTCTGACATGACTCGTTTACCAGGTGCTATATTCGTAGTTGATATTATGCGTGAGCATATTGCCATTAAAGAAGCACAAAAATTAAATATCCCAATCTTTGCTATGGTAGATACAAACTCTGACCCTCGTGAAGTTGATTATTTAATCCCTGCTAATGATGATGCTTCTAAATCTGTAGATAAAATTTTATCTATCGTAACATCTGCAATTGCTGATGGTTTAAACGAAAGAAAAAATGAGCGTGCAGAAAAAGATGCTAAATCTGCTAAAAAAGACGCAAAACCAGCTAAAAAAGCTGAAAAAGCGCCTGTAGCATCTCAAGAAGAAGAATAAATAACATTTATACAATATTAAAAGTCATTTGGTTCTTTTCATTTTGAAAATTAATTAAATGACTTTTTAAATTTAAAAACTATGGAAAATACTGTAAAAATTACAGCAGCAGAAGTCAACAAGCTAAGACAAGCAACTGGTGCTGGTATGATGGATTGTAAAAAAGCTTTAGTTGAAGCTGGTGGTGATTTTGATAAAGCCATCGAAGTTTTACGTAAAAAAGGACAAAAAGTTGCAGAGAAAAGAGCAGACAGAGATTCTTCTGAAGGTGCTGCAATCGCAAAAATAAATGCAGATAACACATCTGGTGTTGCTATTGTTTTAGGCTGTGAAACTGATTTCGTTGGTAAAAACGAAAACTTCGTAGCATTAGCTAACCAATTAGCTGATATCGCATTAAACTATGACACAAAAGAAGCATTTTTAGCTGCTGATTTTGGTGGAATGACTGTTGCTGATAAATTAATTGAGCAAACAGGAGTTATTGGTGAAAAATTAGACATTACTGCTTTTGAAAAATTAGAAGCACCTTACGTAGGTCAGTACGTTCACATTAACAAAATTGCTGCTTTAGTTGGTTTATCTGCTAAAGTTGATAACGTTGAAACTTTAGTAAAAGACGTTGCAATGCAAGTAGCTTCAATGGGAGCAACTACATTATCTTATAAAGATTTTGAGCCTGAATTTATCGCATCAGAAACTGAAGCTCGTATTGCTGTTATTGAAAAAGATAATATCGAATTAGGACGTTTAGGTAAAACATTAAAGAATGTACCTAGCTATATTTCTATGGCTCAATTAACTCCAGAAGTTATCGCTGAAGCTGAAGAAGCTGCAAAAGCAGAATTAAAAGCTGAAGGTAAGCCAGAACAAATTTGGGATAGAATTTTACCAGGTAAAATGGAGCGTTTCATTTCTGATAACACAACTTTAGACCAAGAAAAATGTTTATTAGACCAGAAGTTTATTAAAGATGAAAAGCAAACTGTTGCTGATTATGTTAAAACTTATGGTGATGTTTCAGTTACAGGTTTCAAACGTGCAACTGTTGGATAATTGACATTATTCAAATTACAATAATTAAAAAAGCTTCTCAAAATTGAGAAGCTTTTTTTTTGCTTTTTTTTCACTTTTACAGATGCTAATAATTACGTAGTTTTGCTAAACTTTCTAAACCCACATAAAATGAATCAGAATCATATAGTAAATTTTCACCAATATGATGCTTGGCACATTCTATTAGACCATAAAATAGCAATAGAAACTATCTAAATGAAATATAAAAGAATACTACTCAAATTATCTGGCGAAGCCTTAATGGGAAACCGTCAATATGGTATTGATCCTGAAAGATTAACAGAATATGCTAAAGACATTAAAGAAATAACTGATTTAGGTGTAGAAGTTGCTATAGTAATTGGTGGCGGAAATATTTTTAGAGGTGTTGCTGGTGCCATGAACGGTATGGATCGGGTGCAAGGTGACCACATGGGAATGCTAGCTACTGTAATTAACGGATTGGCATTACAAAACGCACTAGAAGATGCTGATGTAAAAACGCGTTTGCAAACAGCTATCAAAATCAATGAAGTTGCAGAACCTTTTATCAGAAGAAAAGCAATGAGTCATCTAAGAAAAGGACGTGTTGTAATTTTTGGAGGTGGTACAGGTAACCCTTATTTTACAACAGATTCAGCAGCCGTTTTACGCGCTATCGAAATTGAAGCAGATGTCATTTTAAAAGGTACACGTGTAGATGGTATTTATACTGCAGACCCTGAAAAAGATATCAATGCCGTTAAATTTGATAATATTTCATTTAAAGATGTCCTAAGCAAAGGACTTAAAGTAATGGACACAACAGCGTTTACACTTAGTCAAGAAAATAACTTACCAATTATTGTTTTTGATATGAATAAAAAAGGAAACTTATTAAAAGTAGTTTCTGGAGAAAATATTGGTACTAAAGTCAACCAATAATTTTTGGCTTAAATTTTGATAAATCGTAATTAAAACTTCAACATTATGGACGAAGACATTAAATTTATAATAGACACAGCAAAGGAATCTATGAATGCTTCTATAAAGCATTTAGAAAAACAACTTACAAATATTAGAGCTGGCAAAGCTAGTCCTGCTATGCTAGGTAGCGTTATGGTAGATTATTATGGTTCTCAAACGCCTCTTAGCCAAGTTGCCAATGTAAATACTCCAGATGGAAGAACAATAACAGTTCAACCATGGGAAAAATCTATGCTTCAAGAAATTGAACGTGGTATCATGCTTGCTAATCTTGGTTTTAACCCAATGAATAATGGCGACACTATTATTATCAATGTTCCACCATTAACAGAAGAACGACGAAAAGATTTAGCAAAACAAGCCAAATCAGAATCAGAAGATGCTAAAATTGCAGTTAGAAATGCGCGTAAAGATGCTAATAATGATATAAAAAATTCTGAAGTTTCTGAAGATTTACAGAAAAATGCAGTAATTGATATACAATCACTAACAGATTCTTTTATCAAAAAAATAGATAGTATTCTTGAGGTTAAAGAAAAGGAAATTATGACTGTTTAATTTATTAATTAATAAAGTTACAAACCTAAAAACATTATCAGCACAAGTAAGCTAAGAGGTTAACCCCTTTTATATTTTTCTCTAGCTTTAATAACAATTTTAAATGTTACAGCGCCTGTTTGTTGTTTTTTTTATGACAATTGCAACGCATAGCTTTGCACAACAGCCTGTTAAAACAGATAAAGATTCTGTTAAAGCTGTTCAAGACTCTATCAAAAAAAAAGTATTTGTAAAAAATATAGGTAACGGCTATCTCCCTTTTAATTACTTTAATCTGGATTTACGTTACTTAATAAAATTTAATCAGTACGAAGGTTTCAGAACAGGATTAGGAGGTATAACAAATAATCGCTTTTCAGAACGCTATAGAGTTAATGGCTATCTGGTTTATGGTGTTAGAGATAAACGTCTAAAATATAAAATAGGTGGTGGTTTTAGAGTTAATGAAGCTTCAAACACATGGGTAAACTTAGACTATGTTGATGATTTACAAGAAACAGGAAGTTCAAAATTTTTAACTGATAAGCGTTTTTTTACTTTTTTTGAACCACGATTATTAAATATAGATCTATTTCATAGACATATTACAAAATCAATTGCTTTACAGCATAAGGTTTCTAATCACCTGCTTTCAGAATCTCAAATAGCACTTTCTAAAATAAATCCAACATACAACTATACTTATGTTTTAGGCGAAGACTCATATAAAACATATGATTTAAGCACTGCCAAGGTTAGTTTGCAATGGAGTCCGTTTAGCCACTATGCCATAATAAATGATAAAATAAAAGAAACTAAAGACGGTTATCCAAAATTTACACTTCAATTAACACAAGGATTCAAATCTATCTTTGGAAGTGATTTTAATTTTTCAAAGCTCGATTTTAGAACCTTGCAAAAATTCTATCATAAAAACGATGCTATAACAAGTATTACATTTGTTGCAGGAATTGCTGGTGGAGATACTCCTTTAACCCATTTGTACCATGCGTACCCAAACAACATCTCTAAAGAAACTATTTTACAACGTTTTTCTGTTGCAGGTTTAAACAGTTTTGAAACCATGTATTTTAATGAATTTTTTAGCGACAAGTTTTCAACACTACAATTAAAACACACGTTTAAACCTTTTAAAATAACAGAACGTTTTAAGCCTCAGCTTGTATTAATATCTAGATATGCAGTAGGAGAAATGAAGAGCATTAGAAGACATCAAGGTATAGAATTTAACACTCTTGAAAAACTATATTCAGAATCTGGCGTAGAAATTAATAAATTGTTCTTTGGCTTTGGATTGAGTTTTGCCTATAGATATGGTAGTTATCACCTACCAAAATTAGAAGATAATATGGCTTTTAAGTTCACCTTCAACATCTCATTATAATCAAAATTATAATACTGTTAATTACCTTACTAATCCTTAGCTTTTTTCTACCTTTGCGGCTTATTTTAATTGGCGCATGTTTAAACTTTTAACAACAGGATTTTGGGAAGCTATTGCGAGACTTATTCTTCGTAATAAAATTTTTATACTTATTGCCATCATACTAACCACTGTGTTTTTCAGCTTGCAATGGAAACACATGCGTTTTACCTTTACTGAAGCCAATCTTTTACCAGACGACCACGAAGTAAATCTTATATACAATGATTTTTTAGACGTTTTTGGTGAAGAAGGAAATCTAATTGTTTTAGGCGTTAAGGATTCTAGTCTATTTTCAGTAAAACAACTCAATGCTTGGAACAAGCTTTCAGATTCGTTTAAAGGTTATGACGAAGTGGAAACCGTTTTATCCATAAAAGACCTTCAGAAATTAGTTAAAAACACTAAAGAAGAGCAATTTGATTTAGTGCCATTTATTAAGGATTCTATTTCTAGTATCGAGGAAATAGAGCGACTTCAAAACGAACTATTTAAACAATATCCCTTTTACGATAATTTCCTATTTAATGCAGAAACGAAAACTATTCGTACGGCCATATACATGGAAAAAGACATCGTAAATACATCTGCCAGAAAAGATTTTATCCTCGATGATTTTTTACCAAAAGTTGAAAAATTTGAGGCAGAAACAGGATTAGATGTTAGAATTTCGGGAATGCCTTACATCAGAACCTTAAATGCAACAAGTATTGTTGATGAAATCCCTATTTTTATTGGTGCGGCGCTTTTTGTAACCTCTCTAATATTTTTTCTTTTCTTTAGGTCGTTTAGAGCCACTTTTATTTCGCTTATTGTGGTTTGTTTTGGAGTAATGTGGACCTTTGGAATTATAGGTTTACTCGGTTATGAAATTACAGTCCTAACGGCATTGATTCCGCCTTTAATAATTGTTATTGGTATTCCAAACTGTGTGTTCTTAATTAACAAATACCAACAAGAAGTAAAATCGCATGGTAACAAAGTAAAATCTTTACAACGTGTTATTACTAAAGTTGGTAATGCAACTTTAATGACCAATGTAACCACAGCTTCTGGTTTTGCTACATTTATACTTACAGAAAGTAAGCTCCTAAAAGAATTTGGAATTGTAGCATCATTGAGCATTTTGGCAATTTTCATGCTGTGTTTACTCATTATCCCTATTCTATACACATTTCTACCTTATCCTAAAGAACGTCATTTAGAACATTTAAATAAACGCTGGATTGGTGCTTTTGTAGATTGGATGGAACGTATGGTAAAGCACAGAAAAATTACCATCTATATCACAGCACTTATTTTAATTGTTGGTAGTATTATTGGGATTCATCAGATTAAAATTTCTGGTAGTCTTATTGAAGATATGCCGCAAGACACTGATTTCTTTAATGATATTCGGTTTTTTGAATCTGAATTTAATGGTATTATGCCATTAGAAATTATGATAGATACCAAACGTAAAAAAGGGGTGATGAAACTAGCCACTTTAAAACGAATGGAAGAGCTAGAAGAACTCATTAATGATATACCAGAACTATCGCGTCCAATTTCTGTAGTTAGCTTAGTGAAATATAGCAAGCAAGCCTATTACAATGGCAATCCAAAATATTACCAATTACCTTCAAGCCAAGAGAACACATTTATCTTATCTTATGCTAAAAACTCAACCTCTAATGTTGATATGTTGAGCAATTTTGTAGATAGTACAGGGCAATATGCACGTATTACTACCTTTATGAAAGACATTGGTACGGATAAGATGGAGCGTATTCAAGAAGATCTTCAAACAGAAATAAACAAGTTGTTTCCAGAAGAACGTTATGAGGTTATTATGACAGGAAAAGCTTTAGTTTTTCAAAAAGGAACTAAATATTTGGTTAAAAACTTAATCATTTCATTAACACTTGCCATTGTACTTATAGCCTTATTTATGGCCTACCTTTTCCGTTCTTTTAGAATGATTGTAGTTTCATTAATCCCCAACCTATTACCACTTTTAGTTACAGCAGGTTTAATGGGATATGTTGGAGTTCCTATTAAACCATCAACAATATTAGTATTTAGTATTGCTTTTGGTATTTCTGTAGATGACACCATTCACTTTTTGGCAAAATACAGGCAAGAATTACAAGCCAACCATTGGAAAATTAGAAAATCAGTTTACGCAGCACTTAGAGAAACTGGTGTGAGTATGATTTACACCTCTATAGTATTATTCTTTGGGTTTTCGGTATTTACAATTTCTAGTTTTGGAGGTACAGTAGCTTTAGGAGCTTTAGTATCTATAACACTATTATTTGCTATGCTTTCTAACTTACTATTATTACCTTCACTATTATTATCTTTAGAGCGTAATATTGCCAATAAGGAAGTTTTAAGAGAGCCTTCAATAAATATTATTCCTTCAGAAGATGAAACTGAAGACCATAAAGAAAATTAAGATTAACAATATATTAGCATTCAAAATTATTAAACAATGACTTCAAAAACTGTAGCACAATTATTATCGCAAGATGTCACCTTACAAGATGTTACCATAAAAGGTTGGGTAAGAACCTTTAGAGCTAACCGATTTATTGCCTTAAACGACGGTTCTACCATAAATAATATTCAATGTGTTGTCGATTTTGAAAATTTTGACGAAGCACTTTTAAAGCGTATTACTACAGGAGCTGCTATTCATGTTACAGGAGAACTTGTAGAAAGTCAAGGAAAAGGACAGTCCGTTGAAATTGTTGTAAAAACATTAGAAGTTTTAGGTGATTCTGATCCTGAAACCTACCCTATTCAACCTAAAAAGCATTCGTTTGAATTCTTAAGAGAAAATGCACATTTACGTACTAGAACAAACACCTTTAGTGCTGTAATGCGTTTACGTTCGTCATTATCATTTGCAGTTCACAAATATTTTAATGAGAATGGCTTTAATTACATGCACACCCCAATTATAACAGGAAGTGATGCTGAAGGTGCTGGTGAAATGTTTAAAGTAACGAATTTAGATGTAAAAAATCTGCCATTAAACGAAGATGGTTCTGTAAATTACAAAGAAGATTTCTTTGGAAAAGAAACTAACCTAACTGTTTCTGGTCAGTTGGAAGCCGAAACTTACGCCATGTCTCTAGGAAAGGTTTATACTTTTGGACCAACCTTTAGAGCCGAAAACTCTAATACATCACGCCATTTGGCCGAATTTTGGATGATTGAACCAGAAGTTGCTTTTATGGATTTAGCGGGCAACATGGATTTGGCTGAAGATTTTATGAAGTCTGTTTTATGTTATGTACTTGAAAACAATAAAGAAGATTTAGAGTTTTTAGAAAAACGTTTACTAGACGAAGAAAAAACAAAACCACAGGCAGAACGTAGCGATATGAGTTTAATTGAAAAAATTAAATTCGTAGTTGATAATAACTTTAAGCGTGTTAGCTATACCGAAGCTATAGATATTTTAAGAAACTCTAAGCCAAATAAAAAGAAGAAATTCAATTATATCATTAAAGAATGGGGAGCAGATTTACAATCTGAGCACGAGCGTTTCTTAGTAGAAAAGCACTTTAAGTGTCCTGTAATATTATTTGATTATCCAGCAAATATTAAAGCCTTTTACATGCGTTTAAACGAGCCAGACAGCGAAGGAAGAGAAACTGTAAGAGCGATGGATATTTTATTTCCTGGTATAGGTGAAATGGTTGGAGGCTCTCAAAGAGAAGAACGCTTAGACGTTTTAAAAGAAAAGATGAAAGCCTTAGACATTGATGAAGAAGAATTATGGTGGTATTTAGATTTACGTAAATACGGAACAGCTGTTCACTCTGGATTTGGATTAGGTTTTGAGCGTTTGGTTATGTTTGCTACAGGAATGAGTAATATTAGAGATGTCATCCCTTATCCTAGAACACCGCAGAACGCTGAATTTTAATTGTTAAATGATAATCCTGATAGGTTTTAGAAACCTATCAGGTTTTTTTATTACATTTATAATCAACAGAAATTTTATGTCTCTAAAGCAATTTTTATCATTTAAGCTTTCACAAAAGCTCTCTCCGCAACAAATTCAACTTATGAAGTTGATTCAGTTGCCTACACAAGCTTTTGAACAACGTTTAAAACAAGAATTAGAAGAAAATCCTGCCTTAGATACTGGAAAAGAATCAGAAACATCTGAAGATAATTTTGATGAGTTCGATAATTCTGAGGAAGATTTCAATGACAGCGAAACTATTGAAGCAGATGACATCAATATTGATGAATATTTAAGTGACGACGAAATTCCTGAATATCGTACCCAAGCCAATAACTATAGTGCAGATGACGAAGATAAATCAGTACCTTATGCTGCAGGAACTTCGTTTACACAACATTTAATAAATCAATTAAACACCTTTCGTTTATCTGATCAAGAAGAAGAAATTGCCTATTTCTTAGTTGGTAGTGTTGATGAAAGTGGTTATATACGTCGTGCATTATCCGATATTACAGACGATTTAGCCTTTACACAAAATGTCTATACAACAGAAGAAGAAGTTGAAAAGGTTTTACAAATTGTGCATCAATTAGATCCTGCTGGTGTTGGTGCTCGTAACCTTCAAGAGTGTTTAAGTATCCAATTACATCGAAAAGAACAATCTCCAGATGTAGAGTTAGCTACTACTATTATTGATAATGGCTTTGATCAATTCACGAAAAAGCATTATAAAAAATTAATGCAGAAATTCAATATTGATGAAGAACAACTCAAAGGTGCAATTGAAGAAATAGAACGACTTAACCCAAAGCCAGGTGGTTCTTATGCTGGAAATAACAAAATTGTTGAGCATATTGTTCCTGACTTTGCGATAAGAATTGTAGATGGAGAATTAGAACTTACGCTGAATGGCAGGAATGCTCCTGAGCTTCATGTGTCTAGGGAATATAATAACATGCTTAAAGGCTATAAAGAGACTAAAGATAAGTCTAAAGCCCAAAAAGATGCTGTTATGTTTATTAAACAAAAGTTAGATGCTGCAAAGTGGTTTATTGAGGCCGTAAGACAACGTCAGCAGACTTTATTTGTAACTATGAGTTCTATTATGCATTACCAAAAAGAATACTTCTTAACAGGTGATGAGCGTAATTTACGTCCTATGATATTAAAAGATATTGCTGACGAAATTGAAATGGATGTTTCTACAATATCACGAGTAGCTAATAGTAAGTATGTAGACACACCTTATGGCACAAAATTGATAAAAGAATTCTTTTCGGAATCTATGACCAATGACCAAGGTGAAGAAGTCTCTACAAGAGAAATTAAAAAAATCCTTGAAACTGTTATTGAAGAAGAAAGTAAAAAGAAACCAATGACAGATGAAGCACTTTCAAAAATATTAAAAGAAAAAGGCTATCCAATTGCTAGACGTACTGTTGCTAAATACAGAGAACAATTAGACATACCTGTAGCGCGTTTAAGAAAGGAATTATAAGAAACATTGGATGAAAAACTTTATTTTAAAGAGCATATCGTTTGTGTTTCACCCTTTGATTATGCCATTATTAGGTCTGCTGTTTTATTTTTCTAAAACACCTCGATTTATTCCAGAGCCTGTTATGAAGGCTAAAATTTTTTCGATTGTTATTCTTACTATCATTTTACCTATTCTACTTTTCTTTCTACTTAAAACGATTAATAAAGTTGATTCTATCTATTTAAAGAGTACAAAAGAGCGCCTAATTCCGTTGTTTATAAATTGTATTATTATTCTACTGATTCTAATACGCGTATTAACACCAAGCGAAATTATTGAATTATACTACTTCTTTTTAGGGATTCTTTGCTCTACACTAACCTGTTTAATACTGGCTATTTTTAAAATAAAAGCAAGTATTCATATGATTGCAGCTTCAGGTTTTTTGATGTTTGCGATTGCTATAGGTATACACTATCATATAAATATAAACGGCTCTATTGCACTTATGATGATTATTTTAGGGGCTATTGCTACATCGCGTTTGCATTTAAAAGCGCATACAAACCAAGAGTTAATTTTAGGGATTTTTACAGGAGTTACTCCTCAACTTTTTTTATGCAGTTATTGGCTATAGAATATAAAACATAAGTCCAATTTTTAAGGATTTCATGTCTATAGTTTTAGTGTTGAGTTTTGAATTGGAATCAAAAATTGGATTTAATCCGTAATACACATGAAAGTTCCAAGTACTATATCCTGCACTTAAAGTTAAGCCATATTGAAACTTATTAAAACTGTCAATATTAGAGAGTTTTACATTTTCTACTTCACTCATAAACTTTGTAGAATTATACAGCAAATAGCCTACTTTAAAGCCTGTGTATATACGCCAAAAGTTATAATCTGTTGCATTAGAAGTTCTCCATCTAATTTCTAAAGGAACTTCGAACAAATAGGTTGTAAATTTATTTTTTGAAACATTATACTCACTTTCGTCAATACTGTTAAATTCAATTCCATTATTACCCTCTTCAATGAGTATATTTTTCTGATTATATGAATTTGAAGAGATCCCTAGACCTAATCCTATAGCAACATTACGGCGTTCGTTAATTGGCATATCTCTAATAAAACCTAAATGAAAGCCTGAAGAAAATCCATTTTGAGAAATTCCATCTGGTTTTTCATTAATCAAATTATAGGTTACTGAGGCGTAGAATTGATCTTCTCTATAATCCTTATAAAGTTCTGACTTATATCTATTATCAATATCTTCATTTTGAGAAAACCCAATGAATACTGAACATATTAGTAAAAGAAAAATATACTTTTTCATGTTTATAAAACTACGAAATCTTTAATATCTATTAAACAAAAAAACGTCCCGATTACTCAGGACGTTTTATCTATAAAATTAAGAATCTATATTAATTCTCAGTTTTTGTATTTGCAATGTACATTACTTTTAATGCATTTGCTTTACGTAACTCTTGCTTAATATCTGACACTAAACCGGCATTGGTTTCTTTGTCAACCTTTAAACCAATAACGACTTTACTTTGTAAATCTTCATTTAATTCAGAAATAGCCTGAATAACTGAAGGTCTAACATCATCTACACCAATAAAAGCATCATTGAATTGAATTCTTGGTTCTTCTCCAAATTGCTTATACTGACTGCTTGGTTTACCACCATATATAAATACGGTTCTGTCCTTTTTTAATTTTTCAACTTGATCTGCACTTGGCAATCTGTTTTCAATCATTAAAGAACTATCTCTCATTACAGTTGCAACCATAAAAAAGAAAAGCAACATAAATACAATATCTGGAAGTGACGCCGTTGAAATCGCTGGCAATTCACCTTTATCTTTATTTCTAAATTTAGACATATTTGTTTCTTTTAATTTTTATCAGGTTCTGCTTCAGACAATTTCATTGGGAATAATTTCTTAATGGTTTCAATACGTTCATTAAGCTTTTCATCCTTATTAAATTGATTCTTCTCTTTTTCTTCTAGCATTGCAGTAAACACTTTATCTGCATCTGGATAATACTTTTTGTATAGTCGTGTTGCTTCACGTTCTCTAAGAACATTGTAAGCAGCGACTAATTCGTTTTGTACATCCATGTACTGCTCGTAAGAAGTTTCTCTATCATGCTTCATAGAGATAATTGCTTTATCAGGATGGTCAGAGGAATCCTCTAAACGTTTTCCTTTACAATAATCACAAGATTCTCCTGCGGCATTTGTACCACCTCCGTTATCTAAAAAGTCAATTGCTGCTTGTCTTAAATCTTTTAATTCCATTTGCTCGTCTTCTACTAACAATTGGTTATTACGATTTATTAAAACAGTAAATAGATTTTTTTGCTTAATAATAGGCGGTTCAACTTCTGTGTCATCAATAGGTGGCAAACTTCTTAATAATCCTTTGTCTTTCTCTATCGTTGTTGTTACTAAGAAAAAGATAAGTAGTAAGAAAGCAATGTCAGCCATTGATCCTGCATTTACTTCGGGTGCTGCTCTTTTTGCCATACTATATTATTTACTAATTACTTTTTTAACTCCTGAGAAAATCATGGTTATAGCAGCAACTGCTAATAATATATAGAACGCAATTAAACCAGCTCCAACCATAGTAGATTCACCAGATGTAGCAATAGTATCTCCATTTTTATATTCTAACGGTAAATCACTACCTGATAGTGCATAAGAAACAACTAATACAGCAACAAATGCACCTACACCTATAAGTGTATTCTTTAAATCTGAAGTATTTGTAAACAAGTTTTTTAATACAAAAACTAAAACAAACAATACTGTTAGACCTAAGATAATATAACCTACCCAAGCCATAGGCTCAAAGAGACCGTCTTCTCCACCTGTTTTGATGGCTTCGTCACCAGCTGAGATAATTCTAATCAGAGATACAATTCCAATTAAACTTAAAACAGCGGCTACTATTTTTAATATTTTGTGCATAATTGTTTTTTATTTTTTGTGTCTTACTAATAAATCCATCAATGTAATTGATGCATCTTCCATATCATTTACAATGCTATCTATCTTAGCGATGATATAATTATAAAAAATTTGAAGTATAATTGCTACAATAAGACCAAATACTGTTGTTAAAAGTGCTACTTTAATACCACCTGCTACTAAAGAAGGTTGCATATCACCAGCTGCTTCAATTTTATCGAAGGCTTGAATCATACCAATTACCGTACCCATGAAACCAAGCATTGGTGCCAAAGCGATAAATAAAGAAATCCAAGATACATTCTTTTCTAATTGTCCCATTTGTACTCCACCGTAAGCTACAACAGCTTTTTCAGCAGCATCGATATCTTCGTCTGCTCTGTCTAAACCTTGATAGAATATAGAAGCAACAGGTCCTTTTGTATTTCTACATACTTCCTTAGCAGCTTCAATACCACCTGAGTTTAGTGCATCTTCTACATTTTGAGTTAATTTCTTTGTGTTTGTTGTTGATAGATTTAAAAAGATAATTCTTTCAATAGCAATTGCTAATCCAAGAATTAAACATAGTAGTACAATACCCATAAAGCCTGGACCACCTTCTATAAAACGCTTTTTTAATTCTTGATGAAACGTCAAGTCTTCTGCCGCAGCGTCGTCTTGAGTTACAGTTGTTACAGTTGCTGTTGCGCTTGCAAAGGCTGTTGTTGCGTTTGCATTAACAGTTCCGATAGCCATTAAACATGTTATGGCAAGGATAGAAAATAATCTTTTCATTGTTCTGAATCTTAATTTTATTAGTTAAAGTGTTAAAGATAAAAAAAAATATGTAATTCTATCATAAAATATCAGCAGAGAGGAAGGGATTCGAACCCTCGATACCCTTTTGGAGTATACACACTTTCCAGGCGTGCGCCTTCGACCACTCGGCCACCTCTCTGTAATTTATATTTAAAATTACACGATGCCAAATAACGAAAAAAACTTCAAACCCTAAAATTTATAATGTTATTTTTAAGACATTTCTCCTCTTAGAGGTGTTTCAAAATAAAATTGAAATTTTTCAGCTTCTACTTTTTCTCCTAAAAGGTACATCATTTTAGCTATTGCTGCCTCTGTAGTGATATCTTTCCCTGAGATAACTCCAATAGATTTTAACTGTGAACTTGTTTCATACTGTCCCATGTTTACACTACCTCCAATACATTGCGTAACATTTACAATATGTAGTCCATTCTTAATCGCATTTTCCAATGCTTGAATAAACCAAGATTCTGTTGTTGCATTCCCAGAACCATAGCTCTCAATAATTAGTCCTTTTATTAGCTTACTTGTTAGAATAGCTTCGCAAATTGGTCTAGATATTCCTGGAAACAATTTTAAAACACCTATATCAGAATCCATAACAGTACGTACAATAAGTTCTGTATTTGGTATAGGCTTCCAAAGCTGTTTTGTGTTTACATTTAAGTGTACTCCTGACTCAGCTAAATGAGGATAATTGAGCGACTCAAATGCTTCAAAATGTTCAGCATTTACTTTTGTGGTTCTATTACCTCTATATAATTTATATTCAAAATAAAGACCAACCTCTCTAATTACTGGCACTCCATTATCTTGAAGTGATGCCATCTGAATAGATGTAATTAAATTTTCCTTAGCATCTGTTCGCAAATCTCCTATAGGTAACTGAGAACCTGTAAATATCACTGGTTTTGCAAGATTCTCTAACATAAAACTAAGCGCAGAAGCAGAGTAACTCATTGTATCACTGCCGTGTAACACTACAAAACCATCAAACTTCTCATAATTATCTCCAATAATACTAGCAATATCTGCCCAATATTTAGGATTCATATTAGATGAATCAATGGGTTCTTCAAAAGAAATTGTTTTAATCGTACAATCCAAAAGACGTAATTCTGGAATTTTAATAAGCAAACTATCAAAATCGAATGCTTTTAGCGCACCAGTAAATGCGTCTTTAATCATACCAATGGTTCCTCCGGTGTAAATTAGTAGAATGTGTGGTTGTGTTGTCATTTTAAATTCCGAATATAGCTTTTGAATTTTCTGTAGTAATATGTGCAACTTCATCTGCACTCATTTGATAAAGTTCGGCTAACTTTTCTAATACCTTGTATATGTATGAGCTTTCATTTCGTTTTCCACGATATGGTTTTGGTGCTAAATAAGGAGAGTCGGTTTCTAAAACAATATGCTTTAAGTCTATTTGATTGATAAACTGATCTATTTTACCATTCTTAAACGTGACAACTCCACCAATACCCAATTTCATATTATACGAAATGGCTTTTTGTGCTTGTTCTAAATTTCCTGTAAAGCAATGAAAAATCCCATACAAATCATCTGACTTTTCTTGTTCTAAAACTTCAAAAATTTCATCAAAAGCTTCTCTACAGTGAATTACTATTGGCAATTGATATTGTTTGGCTAAATGTATTTGATGTCTAAAAGCTTCTATCTGAATATCTAAAGTAGATTTATCCCAATATAAATCTATACCTATTTCTCCTATGGCATAGAAAGACCTTGCCGCTAACTGTGCTTCTACATGAGCTAACTCATCTTTATAATTTTCTTTAACATGCGTTGGATGCAATCCCATCATTAAAAATACATGTTCAGGGAAATCTTTTTCTAATTGAAGCATAGATGCTGTATAAGTAGAATCTATCGCAGGAATAAAAAACCGTTTAACATTTGCATCAATGGCTCTATGGATCATTTCTGCTCTATCCTCATCAAAAGCTTCACTATATAAATGGGTATGTGTATCTGTAATAATCATATTGCAAAAGTAAGCGTTTACAGTATGATACCAATTCTTATATTTGTACAAATTGAAAAAATGGAAACACTAAAAGACTTCCTAATTGAAAAAGGGTATTCTAAAATTAAGCTAAAGCTCACAAAGACAAATCATTTTGAAATAAAGGCATCTATTAATGGTATTAAAGGACGATTTATTTTAGATACAGGCGCCTCTAGCAGCTGTGTTGGTTTTGAAGCCATTGAGCGTTTCAATTTAAGAGTAAAAGATTCTGAAATTAAAGCGGTTGGTGCTGGCGCCACTAATATGATGACTAAGATTTCTAAATCAAACGATTTAAAAATTGGAAAATGGAAAAAGAAACGTGTGGCTTTAATACTATTTAATCTTACTCATGTTAACACCGGACTTATCAGCCATAATGCACAACCTGTAGATGGTATCATTGGAGCTGATATCTTAAAAAAAGGTAAAGCCATTATAGACTACGAAAAAAAATATCTATATTTAAAATTAAAAGAAATTTTATAAGCAAAGGATTCTTAGTATATTCACACAACACTATATTTTAGTTGAATTAATAGCCAAATGAACCCTACCATCATTATAGCAGATGACCACCCGCTTGTACTTAAAGGTCTTCAAGATTTTTTAATTGAAAAAAAATTCAATGTTTTAGCAAGTGCTAAAAATGGAAAAGAAGCTCTAGCTTTAATTAAAGCTCATACGCCCGATATTGCTGTTTTAGATATTAAAATGCCTTTTTTTACTGGCCTTGAAATTGCAGAAAAATGTAAAGCAGACAAACTACCAACTAAAATTATACTTATTACTTTTGAAAAAGATGAAAAAACCTACAATGATGCTAAAGCATTAGGCGCTTATGGTTATATCTTAAAAGAATTTGCCCTCGAGGAAATTGAAAATTGTATAGCGTCTGTTATTAAAAATAAAACCTATTTTAGTCCAGACTTACTAAAATTTATAGAACTACAAGAACCTCCTAAATATTTTGAAGCATTAACTAAACACGAACAAAATATTGTTAAATTAATATCTAACAATAAAACAGGTGTTGAAATTGCAAACCTACTTAACATATCTACTAGAACCGTAGAAAAGCACAAAAGCAATATTATAAAGAAGTTAAAATTAGAAAGCAAACAAAACAGTCTGCTTATATGGGCTAAGGAAAATTCAGATTTTTTAAATACTCAAACCTAAATTAAACCTAAATTAATTTAAAAAATACGTAAAGTTACGTATAGTATGGTACCACATTTATTCAGACCTTTACATCAGTGATTTTATTATTATTTAATTGAATCGCTGTTATTAATTAAGGGTTAATAACGAGCTATTAGTTAGTTCTTAGGGGATTATTTAAGTCTCGGACATTTGTCCGAGACTTTTTTTTATAAAAAATACGTAAAGTTACGTATAGTATGGTATCACATTTATTCAGAAATTTACATCAGCTATTAATTAACACCTCAAATTAAATTCTTACTGCTCTGAATTAACTTATAATTCAGGACTTTTCTAAAACCATCATATTATGGAAACAATGAAAAATGAATCATCTACAAAAAGGGACAAAATTTTTATCATCTTGCTAATAGTAAGTTCTATAATTATTATCTCAGCAAATATTGCCGTTAATTTTTTCAGTTAGTTAATCTCTTGTTAGTTAGGAGTAAAAAAAAGCGCAATTCCAATGGAATTGCGCTTTTTAAATTTTATTAGCTTAAGATTTACATCTCTAAAGCCTTCTTTATGTTATTATCCATTAATAATTCTTCTGGATTTTCTAATGCTTCTTTTACAGCGACTAAGAAACCTACAGATTCTTTACCATCAATAATTCTGTGATCATAAGATAAAGCCACATACATCATTGGATGAATTTCAACATTACCATTTACAGCTATAGGACGCTCAATAATATTATGCATTCCTAAAATTCCACTTTGAGGTGGGTTAATAATAGGTGTCGATAACATACTACCAAATACTCCACCATTAGTAATAGTAAATGTACCGCCTGTCATTTCATCTACAGTGATTTGACCATCTCTAGCTCTTAATGCTAAACGTTTAACTTCAGATTCTATACCTCTAAATGATAAATTCTCAGCATTTCTAATTACTGGCACCATTAATCCTTTTGGCCCTGAAACTGCAATACTTATATCTACAAAATCGTAAGTCAACATTTCCTTACCATCTATCATTGAGTTTACAGCAGGATACATTTTTAATGCTCTAACTACCGCTAAAGAAAAGAAGCTCATAAATCCAAGACTAACACCATGCTTAGCCTTAAAGTCTTCTTTATACTGCTTACGTAATTCAAATATTGGCGTCATATTAACCTCATTAAATGTGGTTAACATTGCTGTTGTGTTTTTAGCTTCTACTAATCGCTCAGCAACTTTACGACGTAACATTGACATTTTACTACGAGTAGTTCCTCTATTACCTCCTGTTGGAGTTCCCATAGATGGCACTGCGTTTACAGCATCATCTTTGGTAATACGACCATCTTTTCCAGTTCCCGAAATAGAACTTGCATCAATTCCTTTTTCAGCTAACACTTTTTTAGCGGCAGGGCTTGCAGTTCCTGTTGCATAAGTTTTAGACGCTGCTGTAGTTGGTTTTGACTCTTCTTTTT
Organism: Winogradskyella sp. ECml5-4; assembly: GCF_036903175.1. Classification (NCBI taxonomy): domain Bacteria; kingdom Pseudomonadati; phylum Bacteroidota; class Flavobacteriia; order Flavobacteriales; family Flavobacteriaceae; genus Winogradskyella; species Winogradskyella sp. ECml5-4. The sequence continues at coordinate 63,300 of NZ_JAYJLF010000006.1, forward strand.
TAGGAGCTTGCTCTACCTTAGCTTCTTCAGCTGGTGCTTCACCACCTTCTGGTTTTGCTGCGCTAGTATCAATTAAACAAACTATAGCACCAACAGCAACGGCATCACCTTCCTCGGCTTTTAGTGTAATTGTTCCACTAGCTTCTGCTGGCAACTCTAAAGTTGCTTTGTCACTATCTACCTCAGCAATGGCTTGGTCTTTTTCTACATAGTCACCATCTTGCACTAACCATTCTGCAATTTCTACCTCAGTAATTGATTCGCCTGGTGAAGGCACTTTCATTTCTAAAATCATGCTTTATTGTTTTATTTAAGCTCTAATTTGCGTTGTATTAATTCTCTTTTTATCTCTGGTTGTTTTTGGTGATATCAAAAACGTAATCTATAACCTCTTGGTGTCTCTTTTTAGAACGAACAGAACTACCAGCTGCTGGAGCTCCATAAGGCCTTCTACTTGCCACTCTAAATTGCTTAGCTTCATCTAAATGCATTAACATATGACTATAAGCTCCCATGTTTCTTGGTTCTTCTTGAGCCCAAACAATATCTTCTGCGTTTTTATACTTTGCTAAAACAGCTCTAATGTCTTCTGCTGGTAGTGGAAATAATTGCTCTATTCTTACTAATGCAACATCTTCTCTTCCTAGTTTTTCTTGCGCTTCTAATAAGTCATAATAAAACTTACCAGTCATAAAAACTAATGTTTTCACTTTATCAGCTTTAGCATTAGCATCATCAATTAGCATTTTAAAACTTCCGTTTGCAAATTCATCTACTGTAGACACTACTTTTGGGTGGCGTAACAAACTCTTAGGTGTAAAAACAATTAACGGCTTTCTGTAATCGGCTATCATTTGTCTTCTTAATAAATGAAACATGTTAGCAGGTGTTGTACAATCTGCTACAAACATGTTATCTTTTGCACATAATTGTAAATAGCGCTCCATACGTGCCGAAGAATGTTCTGCTCCTTGACCTTCATAACCGTGAGGTAATAACATCACCAATCCGTTTTGGAGTTTCCATTTATCTTCTGCAGCAGAAATATATTGATCTAACATTATTTGTGCTCCGTTGCTAAAATCACCAAACTGAGCTTCCCATATAGTTAATGTTTTAGGACTTGCCATAGCATAACCATAATCAAAACCTACAACTCCGTATTCAGATAATAATGAGTTATAGATGAAAAACTTCCCTTGGGTATCACTTAAAGTATTGTGAAGAATAATTTCCTCCTCACTATCTTCAACTTTAACAACAGCATGACGATGCGAAAACGTACCACGTTCTACATCTTGGCCTGATATACGAACATCATTACCTTCTAACAAAATAGAGCCATAAGCTAAATGTTCTGCCATTGCCCAATCCAAACGATTTTCATCAAACATCGTTTGTCTCGATTCAATTAAGCGCTGAATCTTTCTAATAAATTTCTTATCCTTTGGTAAATTAGAAATGGATTTTGTAATATTCTCTAGTCTTTCCTTAGGATAACGAGTATCTACAGGAAGCATCATTTTATCTTCTTCTGCAGTTTTAAAATCTACCCATTCATTTTGCATAAATGGAGTAATCTCTGTTTTCTTTATCTTACGAGAATCTTCAAGTTTTTCTTCAAGCTTATCCTTGTATTCTTTTTCTATTTTAGTAACAAAGTTTTTATCAATAACGCCTTCATTCATTAATCGCTGCGCATAAATATCTCTTGGATTATTGTGCTTTGCTATTGCTTTGTATAATAATGGCTGTGTAAATTTAGGCTCATCACCTTCATTATGTCCATATTTTCTATACCCTAGCATATCAATAAAGACATCACGCTTAAATTTCATTCTAAAATGTAATGCAAATAATGTAGCATGTACTACAGCTTCAACATCATCTGCGTTTACATGCAAAACAGGTGAAAGTGTAACCTTACCAACATCTGTACAATACGTACTAGAACGTGCATCTAAATAATTAGTAGTAAAACCAATTTGGTTATTAACTACAATATGTATCGTTCCGTTGGTTTTGTATCCATCGAGTTGCGCCATTTGAATCAACTCATATACTAAACCTTGACCTGCAATTGCAGCATCACCATGAACAATAATAGGTAATACTTGAGATGGGTTATCAGAATATTTGTCGTCTTGTTTAGCTCTAACAATTCCTTCTACAACAGCTCCAACCGTTTCTAAGTGTGAAGGGTTTGGTGCTATATTTAGATTAATTTTTTTACCTGCATCACTAACACGATCGCTGGTCCAACCTAAGTGGTACTTAACATCACCATCAAAAACTTCTTGCTCGTAATCTTTACCATCAAACTCGCTAAAAATATCTTTTGCAGATTTACCGAATATATTTGTTAAGGTACTTAAACGACCACGATGGGCCATTCCCATTACAAATTCTTTTACATCATAACCAGAAGCATGCTCAATTAAAGCATCTAAAGCCGGAATTAATGCCTCGCCTCCTTCTAAAGAAAAACGTTTTTGACCTACATATTTAGTATGTAAAAAGTTTTCAAAAGAAACCGCTTCATTCAGTTTTCTTAAAATTGTTTTCTTCTGATCTGGCGTGAACTGCGGATGATTGTCATTGACATTAAGCTTCTGCTGAATCCATTTAATTTCTTCAGGTTTTCTGATGTACATATACTCTACACCAATAGATTCACAATACACTTTTTCTAAGTGATCAATAATAACTTGCAACGTTGTAGATCCTAAACCTAACACTTCTCCTGCTGAGAAAGTGCTTTGCAAATCATTTTTTGACAATCCGAAGTTTTCAATTTCTAAGGTTGGTGCATATTTACGTCTTGCACGTACAGGATTTGTTTTAGTAAACAAATGACCTCTACTTCTGTAGCCATCAATAAGCTTTAAAACTTGAAATTCTTTTTGAACCTGTTCTGGTATTTGTGTAGAAACACCTTCTACAATTTCACCATCTAATCCGTAATTTTCGGATCCAAAGTCGTAACCTTGAAAAAAGGCACGCCAACTTGGTTCTACAGAATCTGGGTTTTTTAGGTATTGGTCGTATAGGTCAGCAAAATAAGCTGTGTGTGCCGCGTTGAGAAAGGAATATTTATCCATTATACTTTTTGAGACGTTTTCGTTTCAACATAATTTATTCAAAAATACAACTTTTACTAAATATAGATAAGGATTTATTATATTTATAACATATAGAAATTAACGCTCCCAATTATTATGAATAACAATTCCATTTCCTTAACAAAATCTTTACTTATTACTATCACTATTTGCCTTTGTAGCACAAGTGCATTCTCACAAGACCAAAGACCTAATAATCAGAGCTTTTGGAGGAATGTAGAATTTGGTGGTGGCCTTGGCCTTAACTTTGGCGATGGTTTTTTTAGTGGTGCTATTTCTCCTAATGCAGTTTATAGGTTTAACCCTTATGTAGCAACAGGTGTTGGCCTTAATTTTTCATACAGCTCGCAAAAAAATGTTTTTAAATCTACGGTTTTAGGAGGAAGTATTATTGGGCTTTTTAATCCAATCAACGACATTCAGATTTCAACAGAATTTGAACAACTACATGTAAACCGAAAATTTGACGATAGGTTTATAACAAATCTTGAAGAAGACTATTGGTATCCTGCCTTATTTATAGGAGCAGGTTACACCAGTAGAAATGTAACTATTGGTATTAGATATGATGTACTCTATGATAAAGACAAGAGTATTTATTCCGAAGCATGGATGCCATTTGTTAGATTTAGATTTTAAACTAAACACTCTCTCTTTTCCTTTTTTAATACCTTATAAGGTAAAATACATTGATTCTTAATGTTACTAAAATACCTTAAATAGAGTTTTATAACATTCATATTAAACTGATGTCACAGAACTCTATTTAAGGGCTTTCTCTAATTTTATTCTCAATTTAAAATTCACATAAACAACTCAAAATCAAATCTATTTGATGTGTTCTTGATTTATTTTCTCAAATAGGATAAATAAGTCTTAAATATGACATAAGTCATGTTTTTATTGTAGCATGCACTCTAAATTTGCTAAACTTAAATCTAGAACGATGAGAAAATATTTAAAACTATTATCAATGATTGCTATTGCAACTGTGCTTAGTTGTGGTGGTAACGACAAGAAGAAAGAAGAAACAGGTTACGGTAAAAAAGCACCAGCCAAAGTAGAAAAGAAAGTTGCAGCTTCGCAGCGTATAGAACTTACTAATAAAGGTGTTGGACCAATAACCTCTATAACCCTAGGTGCAGAAATAGATCAAGATATGGCTGCGCATGGTAAGGACGTTTATGCAAAAATGTGTACCGCTTGTCATAAGGCAGACAAAAAATTTATTGGTCCTGCACCAACAGGAATTTTAGAAAGAAGAACTCCAGAATGGGTTATGAACATGATTTTAAACCCAGAACAAATGGTTAAAGAAGATCCATTGGCCAAAGATTTACTAATGGAATTTAATGGAGCTCCTATGGCTAACCAACATCTTACTGAAGAAGAAGCTAGAGCTGTCTTAGAATATTTCAGAACCTTAAAATAATAAACCATGAAACCAATTAAACATGTGTTTCTTGTTTTTATAATCGCAATACTTTTCTGTTCCTGTAAAGACACGAGCAAAAACACTTCAGCCTCGTCTTCAGACGTAACCACCGAAACACAATCTACTGAACGAACTGGCCAAGCCTTTATTGAAGACGACGAAAGCACAACCGTGCTAAGTATCGCTATGGACTCTAAAGACCACACGACTTTAGTTGCTGCTGTACAAGCCGCTCAATTAGAAAATGCTTTAGTAAACGCAGGACCATTAATGGTTTTTGCACCAACAAATGAAGCTTTTGCAGCTTTACCAGAAGGTACTGTTGAAAATTTATTAAAACCTGAAAACAAAGATGCTTTGGCTAATATTTTAAAGTATCATGTAACTCCTGGAAACTATTCTAAAGACTTTTTAAAGAAATTTAAAAAACTGGGTCAGGCTAATAATGATTATGTAAAGGTAGAAGTTGTAGACGGAGAACCTATGATTGGAGGTGCAAAAATATTAGCAAGTATTAAAGCTGGCAACGGTATTGTACATGTTATAGACAAGATTTTATTGCCTCCAACTGAATAATACAAACGCTAATTAAAACAATAAACAATGAAAAAAATACTAAAATCAACACTTGCAATTGTAGCGGTTTTTGCCGTTTTTACAAGCTGCAACAATGCCGATAAGTCTAGTAATTCTGGTGCCTTATCTAGCAACAATGCAGAAAAAGTTTATGTAGCACCTGGAGAACACGATTCCCATTACGCCTTCATTTCTGGTGGCTATAGTGGTAACCTTACCGTTTATGGTTTACCATCAGGACGAATGTTTAAAGAAATCCCTGTATTCTCTCAATTTCCAACAAATGGTTATGGCTATTCTGAAGAAACGAAACCTATGCTAGAAACCTCTTATGGTTTTGTGCCTTGGGACGATTCGCATCACCCAGACATTTCTCAAACCAAAGGAAAACTAGATGGTCGTTGGGTCTTTATTAATGGTAACAACACCCCTCGTATTGCTAGAATTAGTTTAACCACTTTTGAAACTGAAGAAATTATCGAAGTTCCAAATAGTGCTGGTAACCACAGTTCTTCTTTTATAACAGAAAACACAGAGTATGTTGTAGCAGGAACACGTTTTTCTGTGCCAGTTCCTCAAAAGGATATGTCTATTAAAGACTATAAAGGCAACTTTAAAGGAGCTTTATCGTTTATCTCTGTAGATCCAGAACATGGACACATGGATATTAAATTCCAAGTATTAATGCCAGGTTTCAACTATGACTTATCACATCCTGGACGTGGAAAATCTCACGGATGGTTCTTCTTCACCACTTATAATACAGAAGAAGCCAACTCTCTATTAGAGGTGAATGCATCTCAAAATGATAAAGATTTTATCGCAGCTATAAACTGGAAAAAAATTGAAGAATATGTAAATAATGGTGGTGGCACAATGATGCCAACGGAATACGCACATAATGTATATGATGATGACACACATACAGCTACTTCTACAATGAAAAAAGAAGTACGTGTCGTTAACCCAACAGAAGTACCTGGAGCCGTTTATTTAATTCCAACACCAAAATCACCTCATGGATGTGACGTAGATCCTTCTGGAGAGTACATTGTGGGTAATGGCAAATTGTCTGCTAATTTAACTGTACACTCATTTACAAAAATGCTAGATGCTATTAAGAATGAAAAATTTGCTGGTGAAGCTTATGACATCCCAATTTTAAATTTCGAAGATGTTTTAGCAGGCTCAGTGGAACAACCAGGATTAGGACCTTTACACACTGAATTTGATGGAAAAGGCAATGCTTACACCACTTTCTTTATTTCTTCTGAAGTTGTAAAATGGAAATTAGGAACCTGGGAAGTTATTGACAGAAAACCAACCTATTACTCTGTAGGTCACTTAACCATACCTGGCGGAAACTCAGCAGAACCTTTTGGAAAGTACATGTTTGCCATGAACAAAATAACAAAAGACCGTTATTTACCAACAGGTCCAGAAATGGAGCACTCTGCACAACTTTACGATATCTCTGGAGACAAAATGGAACTGCTTCTAGATTTCCCTACACATGGCGAACCGCATTATGCCGCAGCTATTCCAGCAGAGATTGTTAAAAACAACTCTCGTAAAATCTTTAAGTTATCTGAAAATGAACATCCTAAAAAAGCACTTAGCGATGCCGACACTAAAATTGTTAGAGATGGTAAAAACGTTCATGTATATATGACAATGATACGTAGTCACTTTTCACCAGATAATATTGAAGGTGTAAAAGTTGGAGACAAGGTCTTCTTTCATATCACTAACCTAGAACAAGATTTCGATGTCCCTCATGGTTTTGCTATGATTGGTGCTAGAAATGCTGAGTTACTGATTGCACCAGGACAAACAAGAACCTTAACTTGGGAACCTCAAAAAGTAGGTGTTTGGCCATTTTATTGTACCGATTTCTGTTCTGCATTACACCAAGAAATGCAAGGTTATGTACGTGTGTCTCCTGCTAATTCCGACATTGAATTGTCCTGGTCTCTAGGAGAATAGTCAATCACTTTTAAAAATTTAGGGAAATTTTGTTTTAGTGTTTATTTTCCTAATATAAGGCGAGAGTTGACATGTCGCTCTCGCCTTTCTTTTTTAAATCACTATAAACTGAATGATTAAATTAGATAATACTGAATATTATGAAAAAGGCTGGAATTATAATGATTATAGGTTCATTACTCTTATTAGGGCTTTTTAAATTTCCTCTATGGAACATTATGCTAGGTGCACCTCAATATCCTGATCCATTAGGAATGAATATCTATATTCAAGGTATTAAAGGTGTTGAAGAATTTGATCTACAAAACATTGATGGTTTAAACCATTATATTGGCATGAAAACAATCCCAAAAGCAGAAGAAATGTGGGAGTTTTCAGTTTTTCCTAAAGTTATTCTAGGCATGGCCATTTTAGGGGTTGCTATTGGCCTATTAGGCTATTTTGAAAAGCTAAATTATAAATACTTTTTAGGTTGGTTTTTATTAATGTCCATACTTGGTATTTTGGGCATGTACGACTTTAACAATTGGTTAGTAGATTATGGCGGAAATTTAGATCCACACGCTATTATTAAAGTAACCAATCCAGATGGCACACCAATGTCCTACAAACCACCATTAATTGGTTATAAAAAGTTACTAAATTTTGATGTCGATTCATGGCCTCACATAGGAGGGTATCTTATGTTTATTGGCATGGCACTAACCCTTATTGCTTTTTGGATAGGAAGAAAAGCAAGTTTGAGAACACCATAATAGTAATCTAAAAAAAACACTACACTCATGCAAACACTAAAACACTATTCAAGCCTTGTATTACTACTTCTGTTTTTAAGTTGTAATGCTGGTCCAGAACCCATAAATTACGGAAGCGACAGTTGTCAATTTTGCACCATGACTATTGTAGATAAAGTTCATGCTGCAGAAATTGTAACTAAAAAAGGCAAAGTCTATAAGTTTGATGCTACTGAATGCATGATTAACTTTATAAAGGATTTTGACACTACTGAAATTCAATTGTACTTATCTAATAACTACACAGAACCCGAAGTTTTAATTGATGCTACAAAAGCCACCTTTTTAATTAGTGAACAGATTCCTAGTCCCATGGGCGCCTTTCTTTCTGCCTTTAAAAACAAGTCAGATGCCGAAAAGTTCCAAGCAGATAAAGGAGGCCAATTATACACTTGGGAAACCTTACTAGCAAAATTTAAAGCCTAGTAACATGAAACATATTTTAGCTTTATTAGCCGTCATTTTAATGACTCAATTTACTTATGCCCAAACTGTTGAAGTTTGCAAAACCTGCCCTATTTCAACATTAAGCGATGGTATTGCACAGGCAAAGGATTTTGATACCATTGTCGTTAAAAAAGGCACCTATAAGGAACATAATGTTATCGTTGATAAACCCTTGACCATCATTGGGGAAAATTATCCAATTATTGATGGTGAATTAAAAGGCGAAATCATTACAATTATTTCAGATAATGTTACTGTCGATGGTTTATTCATCATTAATGTCGGTAATAGTTATACTGCAGATTACGCAGCCATCCGTGTTAAAAACAGTAAAAATTTCTTGATTCAAAATTTGGTTTTAGAAAAGTTATTCTTCGGAATTTATATCGAAAAATCAAGAGATGGTAAAGTCTTTCACAACAAAATAATTGGTGAAGCTATAGAGGAATATAATTCCGGAAATGGTATTCAACTTTGGTACAGTAAAAACGTACTGATTGAACATAATTTTGTGCAGCATGTTAGAGACGGTATTTATTTAGAGTTTTCTAATTTTTGCACCATAAAAAACAACGTCAGTGCTTTAAACGTGCGTTACGGCTTACACTTTATGTTCTCTAATGACGATTTATACGAAGACAATACCTTTGAAAACAATGGAGCTGGTGTAGCGGTGATGTTTTCAAGACGTATAAAAATGTTTAATAATAGTTTTAAAGAAAATTGGGGAACCGCCTCTTATGGCTTATTGCTGAAGGAAATTAACGATGCCGAAATTAAAGGCAACACCTTTGAAGACAACACCATTGGTATTAATGTAGAAGGTTCTAACCGTATTAATTATACGCACAATACCTTTGAAAATAATGGCTGGGCGATTAAAGTTAAAGGCGCCTGCTATACCAACATCTTTACAGAAAACAACTTTTTGTATAATTCCTTTGATATTGCCTACAATAGCAAAGTCAATGATAATGAATTCGACAAAAATTACTGGAGCAGTTATACAGGTTACGACTTAGATAAAAATGGCATTGGCGATATCCCTTACCGCCCCGTAAAACTATTTTCATACATCGTAAATCGCACGCCAGAAACCATCATTTTGTTGCGCAGTATGTTTATAGACATCATTGATTTTTCTGAAAAGGTATCACCTGTTTTTACACCAGATGACTTATTGGACAACAACCCGCAAATAAAAAAACTAACATGGTAACGATTGAAAATCTACATAAAAAATTTGGAAAGAATCAAGTCCTTAGTGGTGTTGATTTATCAATAAGCGAAGGTGGAATTTTTGCCGTACTTGGTCCAAATGGCTCTGGTAAAACTACCTTAATAAAATCGGTTTTGGGTATGGTAATTCCTGATAAAGGCACTATCACTGTGCTTGGCGAAAACATTAAAAAGAATTCCGAATACCGACATAAAATCGACTACTTACCTCAAATAGCCAATTTTCCGAGTAACCTTCGTGTTAAAGAATTAATCAAAATGATTAAGGATTTACGAAAACCCACCAATGAAGACGAACGCTTAATTGATCTTTTTAAATTGAAACCCTTTTTAGACAAAAAATTGGGAAACCTTTCTGGTGGAACCAAACAAAAAGTAAATCTCGTTTTAACCTTTATGTTCGATAGCCCAATTGTGATTTTAGACGAACCAACTTCCGGTTTAGATCCAATTTCACTCATTAGATTAAAAGATTTAATTAAAGCCGAAAAAGCTAAAGGAAAAACCATTCTCATCACCTCACACATTATGAGTTTTGTTGAAGAAATTTCAGACGAAATTGTATTTATCCTTGAAGGCAAAATTTATTTTAAAGGTAGTATTCAAAAATTAAAAACCAAGACCAATCAACCCGATTTTGAACATGCGATTGCGTCTATATTAACCGATAACCATGCTTAAGATATTAAAATATAGTTTTTACGACCTTATGCGTAGTCGCTGGAGTTACGTGTATTTTGCCTTCTATTTATTATTAGGTGTTGTCTTGTTGTTTTTGAATAATGACTTATCAAAAGCCGTTATTACCTTAATGAACGTCATCATCGTTTTAGTACCATTAATAGGTACCATTTTTGGTGTGATGTATTATTATAATTCACAGGAATTTACAGAGTTACTTTTAGCACAACCTATTAAACGTTCGTCCATATTCTTAGGACAATATTTAGGTGTTGCCCTATCATTATCCATGAGTTTAATTTTAGGATTAGGCATCCCGTTTGTGTTTTATGGTTTATTTGAAAGCAGCGCCATTTGGGATTTTTCTCTTCTACTAATTACAGGTACATTTTTAACCTTAATTTTTACCGCTTTGGCTTTCAATATAGCGTTATCTAACGAGAATAAAATTAAAGGTTTTGGTTATGCCATTCTACTTTGGTTGTTCTTGGCGGTTATTTATGACGGCCTCTTTCTAATGACGTTAATTTTCTTTGAAGATTATCCATTAGATAAAGTATCGCTTATTGGCACTATGCTAAATCCTATAGATTTATCGCGAACGCTTATTCTTTTAAAATTAGACATTTCGGCATTATTAGGTTATACAGGCGCCGTTTTTAAACAATTTTTCGGAACAAGTTTTGGATTAATTGTATCTTTCGTAATGCTTACCATTTGGGTTATTATGCCAGTTTTACGCATCGTATTCAAATCAAAGAAAAAAGACTTTTAATTATGAAACGAATATTATTGAATTCAGTCATTATTATAATGATGTTATTAAGTTGTTATTCATGCAAAAACAACACAACAGAACCTCAAGCCATTCAACTTGAAGGCCTAACACTCAACCATAACGAAAAGTGGATTGCCAACGAAGAAACCCATATTGGCATGAAGCGTATTGATTCTATTTTAAAGAACAATACGTCAACAAGTGGAAAAACATTAGGCGATGTACTTTCAAAACAAACAAGTTATATTATTAAAAGTTGCGATATGGAAGGCGAAGCACACGACCAGCTTCATGTGGTACTCGTTCCTATTCTAGAAGAAATTACAGATATAAAAGACCTAGAAAATGCGTCAGATATAGATAAAAAGGTAACAACTTTAAAACGCTTAACAGCCACCTATTTTCAATATTTCAAAATATAGCTTTAACTGACATAAATCATATAATTAAAGACAAAATAGTCCGAATTTTGAATTATGATATTAAAGGTTATACATAAAGCCACGGCCTTGTTTTTAACGTTCGTTTTATTAGCGAACAATATTAACAATGTGGTTATTGTAACCGATTTTATAGTAAACCAAGATTTTATTGCTAAAACACTTTGTATTCAAAAAGACGATCAAAAAGGTTGTAACGGAAAATGTCATTTAGCAAAGCAATTAGTACAAAATAACACAAGTTCTAGTTCAGATGCACCACTACCAGACACTGACAGAACACGCTTAGACGTTTTTGTTATTTATGAAACTACAAACCAAACTATTGATAATTTCAGTCAATTATCAAGATTCCAAAACAATACACATTACAGAATAAAACAACCTGTTTCTGGCTTTTATTCTATCCACACACCTCCACCAGATTTAAGTTAGTTTTTTGAAGCTCTACAACGCGCAAATTTCCATTTTTTGAAACCAAATCGGCTTCAAACAGAACAATTACATCAAAAAAACAACTTAAATTCATTAAAAATGAAACTTAAATATATATTACCAATTGCATTTATTGCATTATTCTTTTCATGTTCAACAGACGACGATAACGATACATCAACCATAAATGAAGTTGAAGGCTTAGAACTTATTCAAACTATAAGTAATGGTAACGAAACCATAGAACTTTACAACGAAAAAGGTCTATTTGAAACTGGCTACAATAGGATTAGCCTTAGACTTAAAGACAACACTACAGGCAGCTATATTGAAGACGCTACTCTTTCTTGGATGCCAATGATGCAAATGCCAACGATGCAACATTCTTGTCCTAAATCTACAATTTCTAAAGCTTTAGGAAAAGATACCGTTTACGAAGGTTTTATTATTTACCAAATGACAAATGAAGATAGTTCTGGCTGGTCATTAACCATAAATTATAATATAGATGACACCGACTATTCCGTGACAGAAACCATTAGTGTATGGCAATATGAAAATCAAAATACAGCGAGTTTTATAGGCAGCGATGACAGCAGATATATCCTTGCGCTAGTTGAACCGAAAGACCCAAGTATTGCTGTAAACGAAATGAAAGTTGGTTTGTTTAAAATGCAAGATATGATGACATTCCCTGTTGTTGAAGATTATACTATTGCTTTAGATCCACGTATGCCTGGCATGGGAAATCATTCGTCACCAAACAACACAGATTTAACCTTTAATAATGCAGACAATTTTTACTATGGCGATTTATCATTAACCATGACTGGATATTGGAAACTAAATCTAAAGTTAATGAACGCTAATGGAGAGGTTTTAAAAGGAGAAGACGTAACAGAAGAGAACGAAGCAAGTAGCTTGTATTTAGAATTAGAGTTCTAAACTGTCCTTTACTGTTATTTAGAACGAGGCACGACGTGAAGAATCTCAACTGTAATACTGGTTGTGACTCTTCAGGTTCCCCTCTTCTTCTCTAACACATTTTACCCATTGATTTTAAACACTAAAATTTTTAGCTATGAAAACGCTAATAACAGTCATTCTATGTCTGCTGTTGTCTTCTTTAGGATTTACTCAAGACAACAATAAAGAGACAAAAAAAGACACTACAAAACTCGAAGAAGTCCTCGTACTTTCAAGACGTAAGTTAAGCAATCACAGACAAGAAAAAACACTGTCTAGCATTGATGATTATCTTGAAAAATCTAACAAAATAACCATGATAAAACGTGGTAATTACGCTTGGGAACCAACCATTAACAACATGGCAAGCGAGCGTCTGGTAGTGACTATCGATGGAATGCAAATTTTTGGTGCCTGCACAGATAAAATGGATCCAATAACGTCTTACGTTGATGTTTCTAATCTCGAAAAAGTCACTATTGGTTCTGGCCAAGAAGGCACAGAAAACGGACATTCAATTGGTGGTGGCATTGATTTAAAATTACCATCCTCTAAATTTAACGGTTCTGGTTTTAAATCTGGATTAGACCTAGGTTATGAAACCAATGGTAACTATAAAGCAACTGGATTAGATTTAGAATACATAGGCAATACATTCTTTATTAGCGCAGATGGTATTTATAGAAAATCTGATAATTATGACGCAGGTGGCAATGAAGAAATCTTATATTCTCAGTTTGAAAAATATAATCTCTCACTACAATCAGGTTATAAGTTTTCTGAAACTCAAAGTGTCGATGCTAACCTTATTTACGATAAAGCTACCGATGTAGGTTATCCTGCTTTGCCAATGGATGTTTCTTTAGCTGAAGCTTTAATTGCATCGCTAACGCACTATTACAAACCTGAAGATAAAGTCTTAAAATCCTTAGAAACCAAATTGTATTTTAATACCATAACGCATATTATGGACGATACAAAGCGACCTGTTGTTGCTATAAGAATGGACATGCCAGGTTGGAGCGATACGTATGGGTTTTACAGTAAAGCCGAACTGATAAAAAAGAAACATCATTTCATACTTAACCTTAATGGATTCTATAATAAATCACTTGCAGAAATGACCATGTTTTCTAATAACCCAAGTGAACCAGATATGTTTATGTACACTTGGCCAGACATTAGAACCCTGTATTCTGGTATTTTTATTAAAGATGATTTTCATTTTAGTGAAGATGAAACACTCGCATCTTCTATTAGATTAGGCTATCACAATAACAAAATAGCAAAAGAAGTTGGCATTCAGAGTCTTGAAATTTTCCATGATAAAGTAGACGAACAAAGCAATAGATTTTTAGTGAGTTTAGCATCTACATATCAACTTAAAAAGGACAATTACAATCTCTCTGCTGGTTTAGGTTATGGTGAACGCGCACCTTCCGTTAGTGAAGGTTATGGTTTTTATTTATTCAACAGTTTTGACAATTACGATTATATAGGCAACCCAAATTTAAAGGACGAAAAAGCCTTAGAAGCTAACTTTAGTTTTAAACAGAAATTCAACGATTTTGAAATTGGTTTAGAATCATCTTACTTCCATATCATGGATTATATTATTGGTGAGATTTCGCCAGACGTAAGCTCAATGACTATTGGTGCTAATGGTGTGCGTGTTTATACCGCATTAGACCATGCTTCTATTTTTAATACCTATGTAAATAGTAGTTATAAAATATCGGAACGTTTTGCAATCAACGGAACGGTTGGCTACAATTATGGAAAAGGAAATGATGGCGAAAACTTACCACTTATAAAACCGATTTCTTACTTTGCTGAATTCAATTACAACACAGCTAAATTTACTGCCGCATTGCAACTAGATGGCAACGGAACCCAAAGTAATTACAGCCGTAAGTATGGCGAAAACAAAACTGCTGATTATGCAATATTAAACCTTAATTTAGGGAATGTATTTTATAATAAACTCGGAAAAACAGTCTTAAAATATGGTATTGAAAATATATTAGATGCCAAATATTCTACCTATGCCGATTGGAATAACTTTCCGAGACAAGGTCGTAATTTTTATATGAATTTGTCTTTTGTTTTTCAATAAAAAATACTCATAATTTTAATTAAGAATATTTAGCCTTATACCAAACTTTTTGCCATTCGCGTTGCAAAATCATAAAAGTAACCTCTTCAGATAATTTTAAAGTATCACTACCATCTAAAGATTTAATTTTTGCTTCGGAAACATCTACAATATATAGTAAATTGAGATAGTCTGAAAACTTAGAATTTATTAAGTTAAAAACCGTTTCTTGCAACACAAACCTTAAGCTCGTTGGCAAGGTTTCTTCGTCAAACTCTAGGTCAATATTAGCATACAACACATCTTTATTGAGTTGAACAATAAGTTTTTTGTATAGGTTTAAACCTTCGGCTTCAGATATTAAATCTTCAAAATTTGATGGTAAACTCATATATGAATTATACACGTCTATTCATTAATTGTTCTCCAAACAACCTCAGTGATTGCTTTTTCTCTTCAGGAATCTCTAATCTTTCTAAAACTTCAAATGCTTTGCTAGTGTAGTCTTTTACTGCATTTTGAGTTGCTTCTTTTGCACCAGAATTAGTAAATAATTGCTTTACTTTTTCAACCTTATTAGTGTTAGGCAATTCTAAGTTTGACATAAAAGTCTTTAAATTCACTTTATCATCATCAGATCCTAACGCTATTGTTTTAAGGTATAAATATGTCTTTTTATTTTCAATAATATCTCCACCTACCTGCTTACCAAAAGTTTCAGGATTACCAAAAGCATCCAAATAATCGTCTTGCAATTGGAATGCAATTCCTAAAAGTCGTCCAAATTCATAAATAGAATTTTGATCTTCAATAGAAGCATTTGCTACAATCGCTCCCATTTTCATGGCAGCACCAACCAAAACAGCTGTTTTATATTCTATCATTTTAAGATATTCGGGAATCGTAACATCATCTCGTGTTTCAAAATCAATATCATATTGCTGTCCTTCACAAACCTCTAAAGCCGTTTTACTAAATAATTTAGCTAACGCCTGAAATGTTTGCGGATCATAATTTTCAAATAGTTGATAAGCCATAATTAGCATGGCATCACCAGAAAGTATTCCTGTATTTAAATTCCACTTTTCATGAACCGTTTGTTCTCCCCTTCGTAAAGGTGCATCATCCATAATATCATCATGTACTAATGAAAAATTATGAAAAACCTCAATAGATAAAGCTGCATCCATAGCTTTTGGCACATTTCCACCAAAAACATCAGCTGTCATTAAGGTTAAAATTGGTCGTAACCGCTTTCCTCCTAATTGAAGAATATAATTAATAGGACTGTATAAATTTTTAGGTTCTTTATTTACGATAAAACCTTCTAAATATTTTAGAAAAGGCTTTTGATAGTGTTCAATATGTTGCATAAGACAAAAATAATCTTTTAAACATATTTTAAGCTAATGTTGGCTATGTTAAAAAACCATTAAAACTTAGGAAACTTTTTTGGTTTTTAAAGTTTCCTATTGTAGCTTTGCGCAATAATAAAAAAGTTCCGTTAGCAAGGAAGATTAAAAATGAAAGAGAAAATAATATTTAAGTCTACTGATTTGTTCTTAAACCTAGGGTTTAAGAGTGTTACTATGGATGACATTGCTAATGAAATGGGTATTTCTAAAAAAACCATTTACCAGCATTTTCAGAATAAAACAAAATTAGTTGAAGCCACTGCAATGTATGTTTTTGAAAATATTTCACACGGTATAGATTGTATTTGTGAGCTCAATAAAAACCCAATTGAAGAGATCTATGAGATTAAGCGCTTTGTTATGCTTCATTTAAAAGATGAAAAATCATCACCTCAGTATCAGCTTCAAAAGTATTACCCTAAAATTTATAACTCACTAAAAAAGAAGCAGTTCGAAAAAATGCTTGGCTGCGTTACTCGTAACTTAGAACGTGGCGTTACTCAGCATCTTTACAGAGATTCTATAGACATAGATTTTATAGCACGACTTTACTTTAACGGTATGATTTCTTTAAAAGATCAGGACCTTTTTCCACACGAAAACTTTTCAATGCCAATGTTAATGAACAATTATATAGAATACCATTTAAGAGGTATCTGCTCCGAAAAAGGATTAGAAACACTAACAAAATTAAACACCAATCTAAATAACCTATGAAAAAAACACTAACGCTAATAATAGGTTTTATTATTTTTCAAACAGGATTTACACAAGAGCTACCCAAAAGTCTATCATTACAAGAAGCAATTGACTATGCCTTAGAAAATAATAGATCTGCTATAAATGCTGCTCGAGATATTGAAGCAGCTAAAAAGCAAAAATGGGAAACCACAGCTACTGGTTTACCTCAAATTAATGCCAAGATTGATTACACCAACAATATTAAGCAACAATTTGATGCTATTGATTTTGATCAAGATGGTATTGTAGATTTTGGTGCAAAGCAGTCTGTAAGTCCATCGATAACATTAAATCAACTTATTTTTGACGGCTCTTACCTTGTAGGCTTGCAATCGGCTAAAGTATTTTTAGAAATTTCCGAAAATGCAAAAACCAAAACAGATTTAGAAGTTAGAAAAGCCGTGATTAATGCTTACGGAAATGTATTACTAGCCAACGAAAGCGTTGAAATTTTAAAACGAAACGTAATTGTATTAGAAAAAAACCTTTACGAAACTCAAAAAATTTATGAAAATGGATTAGAAGAAGAGGAAAGCGTTGAGCAATTACAAATTACACTTTCGGGTTTAAAAAGTAATTTAAATAAAACCGAGCGCCTTCAAAATATTGCGCTTCAAATGCTAAATATTAATTTAGGTATTGATGTATCTAGCAATACAATTTTAACCGACACCTTAGAGTCTTTAACCGATAATAATATAGATCTCGATATTCTAAACATTGAAAACAATGTAGAAAATACTATCGATTATAAAATTGCGAATAATGACAAAATCTCTAAAGAATTACTCGTAAAACTTGAGATGAGTAAGGCACTCCCAACATTAAGTGCGTATATTAATGGTGCTTATATCGCCAACAGTAACGACTTTAGTTATTTTGACAAAGAACAACGTTGGATAGGAACTTCTGCATTTGGTGTTAACCTTAACATTCCAATTTTTAGTTCGGGCAAAAGAAGCGCTTCAACACAACGGGCAAAAATAAACTTAGAAAAAGCAGAAACCGACTTAACAGAAACCGAACAACGCATTAAACTTCAAATTGCATCAGCACAAAGCGATTATCAATTTGCTATTGAAGATTATGAAAATAAAAAAGAGAATTTAGCACTAGCCGAACGTATTGAAACCAAAAACCAAACCAAATTTTTTGAAGGTATTGGTTCTAGTTTTGAACTCAGACAAGCACAAACACAGCTATACTCTGCACAACAAGAACTCCTACAAGCTATGCTAGATGTTATAAACACAAAAGCAGCTTTAGAAACCGTTTTAAATACACCAACTCAAAATTAATCAATCATCACATTTAACATGAAAAATATATATTCAATAATAGCCATTACTTTTCTTTTTCTCTCTTGTGGAGGCGAAAAGAAAAACTCTGTAGAAACCGTCATTGAAAGTGGTAATTTAGAAACCATTAGAGCAAAAAGAGGAGAACTTGTTGGCGAACAACAAGCCATTAATGATAAAATAAAACGCTTAGATGAGAAAATTAAAGCTTTAGACACTGTAAAACATGTACCATTAATCACAACTTTTAAGGCTCAAGCCGAAGTTTTTAATCATGTTTTAGAACTTCAAGGAAACGTAACCACAAAAAATCTTTTAACCATCACACCAGAATACAATGGTATTTTAACACATGTTTACGTAAAGGAAGGGCAAAATGTAACTAAAGGGCAAATCTTAGCCAAAATAGACGATGGTGGATTAAGCCAACAATTAGCACAATTAAAAATTCAATCCGATTTAGCAAAAACGACTTACGAACGCCAAAAACGTCTTTGGGAACAAAATATAGGTAGTGAAATTCAGTTTTTACAATCAAAATCTACTTACGAATCGCAACAAGAAGCCGTAAATCAATTAAAACAACAAATTGCTAAAACAAATGTTAAAGCACCTTTTTCTGGTACCATTGATGATATCATTACAGAACAAGGAAGCGTCGTTGGCGCAGGGCAAACCCCATTAATGCGAATTGTTAATTTAGACAATATGTACATTGAAACCGAAGTCCCAGAACGTTATGTTTCTGATGTTACAAAAGGCAAAAGTGTTTCTGTAAACATTCCGGTTTTAGGCAAAACAATAGAAACCAAAATTCGTCAAGCCGGAGACTTCATAAATCCTGCAAACCGAACTTTTAAGATTGAAGTTGAAATACCAAATAATGACAAATCTATAAAGCCTAATTTATCTGCACGATTAAAAATTAACGATTATACAAACGAAAATGCCTTATTAATTCCACAAAGTGTTGTTTCTGAAAATTCAGAAGGAGAACAATACGTTTATATCGTATCTAACAAAGATTCTAAAGGAATTGGTACTGCACAACGAATAATTATTGAGACAGGAAAAACACAAGATGACGTTATTGAAGTTTTAAAAGGTCTAGAACCAGGAGCTGAAATTATTAAAGAAGGAGCAAGAAGTGTTAGAGATACGCAATCTGTAAAAGTCCTTGAAATAGACGAAAAATAATGGAAGGATTCTATTCTTCTAAAGTAATTAAACACTAATTCTATAGTCTAAAAAACAAACTTAAATGACTAATAATAAAAAAAACACAGAAAAAGAATTTGCGTGGTCGTCGTGGGCAATTAATAATAAAACCACGATGTATGTGCTTATTGCTGTCTTTTTCTATTTGGGAATTTCGGCTTTCTTCGATATGCCAAGAGAATCATTTCCAGAGGTAAACGAGACTAAAATTTATGTCAGCACAATTTACCCAGGAAACACCGCTGAAGACATTGAAAAGTTAATAACCGACCCTGTAGAAGACCGACTAAAAACCGTGAGTAATCTTGTAGAAATCACTTCGACATCTCAAGAAGATTATTCTATGGTTATCATAGAGTTTGATGAAAATATCACAGTAGAACAGGCCAAACAGAAGGTTAAAGACGAAATTGATTCTGAAACCGCTAGTGAAGATTGGCCAACATTTAACGGAGCAAAAGTAGAACCAGATGTTTTTGAATTGAGTCTTTCTGAAGAAATGCCAATTCTAAATATTAATATTTCTGGTGATTATCCAATTGAAAAATTAAAAGATTATGCCGAATATCTTCAAGATGAAATTGAAGATTTACAAGAAATTAAAAAAGCAGATATTCGTGGAGCTCAGGACAAAGAAGTAGAAGTTGCCGTTGACATTTATAAAATGATGGCAGCCAAAGTTACTTTTAATGATATCCTTGGTGCTATTGGAAATGGAAACATAACACAATCTGCCGGAAATTTAAAAGCAAGTGGACAAAGACGTACCATTAGAATTATAGGTGAAATTGAATCTCCTTCAGAGCTGAATGATTTTGTAGTTAAATCTGAAAACGGAAATTCTATTTATTTAAAAGATGTAGCAACCGTTTCTTTTCACGAAGAAGACAAAACCACTTATGCTAGAAAATCTGGAAAACCTGTTGTAATGCTAGACGTTAAAAAGCGTGCTGGTAAAAACATGGTTGCTGCTGCAGAACAAATTCAAGTTATTGTACAAGATGCTATTGATAACGAATTCCCTCAAGACGTAGAAGTCACCATTACCAATGATCAATCTTCTGTAACAATTGGTCAAGTAGATGATTTAGTAAACAACATCATCTTTGGTGTTATCTTGGTCGTTACCGTATTAATGTTCTTTTTAGGGTTTAAAAATGCCTTATTTGTTGGTTTTGCTATACCAATGTCTATGTTTATGTCATTAATGATATTAGGCATGATTGGCTATAGTTTAAACACAATGGTGCTTTTTGGACTTATTATGGGATTAGGAATGTTAGTAGACAACGGAATTGTAGTTGTAGAAAACGTTTACCGTTTAATGGAAGATGAAGGCATGAGCCGTATTGAGGCTGCAAAAAAAGGTATTGGAGAAATTGCATTTCCTATTATTATTTCAACAGCAACAACCGTAGCCGCTTTTGTACCCTTAGGCCTATGGCCTGGTATTATGGGAGAATTTATGAAAATTCTACCAATAACCCTTTCTATTGTTTTAGGCTCGTCTTTATTTGTGGCTATCTTCTTTAATTCGGTATTAGTATCGCGTTACATGACCACTGAAGACAAGGACATGCCTCTAAATCAAATTATTAAAACCACAATTATAGTTGCCGTTATTGGAATTATAATTTTAGTTTTCGGTGGTACATATCGTGGTTTAGGAACTATTATGGTATTCACAGCGATTATGCTTTGGGCATACCGTTTTTTCATCAGAAGATGGGCAAATAGCTTTCAAACTAAAGCATTAGTAAGACTTGAAAATTGGTACGAGCGTCGTTTACGAAGTGCATTATCTAAAAAACAACCTTATATTTTAAGTATTGGAACCTTCCTATTATTGATTGCGGCATTTATAGCCTTTGGAATTTCACTTTCTACACAACGTACTAAAGTTGAATTTTTTCCAGATAACAAACCCAATCAGATTATTGTCTACATAGAATATCCACAAGGAACAGCCATTGAAAAAACCAATGCTATAACGGCACAGATTGAACAGCGTGTTTATGAGGTTATTAATGCTGACCGGTTTATGGAAAACGGAAGAAACTTCTTAGTAGAAAGTGCTGTTTCTCAAGTAGGTGAAGGTGCAGGAAATCCTCAAACCGATATGGGTTCTGGTGCAGAAATGCCACATAAAGCTAAGATAACAGCTTCTATGCGCGAGTACAAATTCCGTCGTGGAGAAGACAGTGAGCTCTTACGTCAAAAAGTACAAGAAGCCTTAGTTGGTATTTATCCTGGGGTTTTAATTTCTGTAGAGAAAAATGCAGATGGACCACCTGCTGGCTCGCCTATTAACATTGAAATCATAGGTAATGATTATAATGAATTAATTGCAACAGCAGAACAAATGCGTGCTTTTGTTAATTCTAAAAACATTGCAGGAATTGACGAACTTAAAATCGATGTTAACAAGGACAAACCAACGATGCAAGTTGAAATTGACCGTAAAAAAGCCGGAGAATTAGGTGTTTCTGCCAAACAAATTGGAGACCAATTGCGTAATTCTATATTTGGTTCTAAAGCAGGAATATACAAAGAAGATGGTGATGATTTTGACATTTATGTGCGCTTTAATGAAAATACACGTTATGATAAAAGTGCGCTTTTTAATCAGAATATAACCTTTAGAGATAACACAGGTCAGATTAAAGAGATTCCTTTATCAACAGTTGCGAAACAAAAAAACAACTCTGGATTTAGTGCTATAAAACATAAAGCAACTAAGCGAGTCGTTACCGTTTATTCTGCTTTATCACCTGGCTATACAGATGCGCAAGCCATTGTAACCCAAATTCAAAATGAAATGAAAAGTTACAAGGGGTTATCAGAAGATATTCATATTGATTATACAGGTCAAATTGAAGAGCAGAACAAACAAATGGCATTCTTAATGGGAGCGTTTTTCACGGGACTTGGATTAATTTTCTTCATCTTAATATTTCAATTCAACTCTATCTCTAAACCAACCATTATTATGATTGCCATTTTCTTGAGTTTTATTGGTGTATTTGGTGGTATTGTACTTTCAGGAAGTGCTTTTGTGATTATGATGACGATGGTTGGGATAATTTCTTTAGCCGGAATTGTAGTAAATAACGGGGTGGTACTCTTAGATTATGCACAACTTTTAATAGATCGAAAGAAAAATCAACTCAATTTAAATGAAGATCAATACCTAACTAACGAAGACCTTTTTGAAAGTATCGTTACCGCAGGAAAAGCACGTTTAAGACCTGTTTTATTAACTGCAATCACAACTATTCTAGGGTTAATTCCGTTAGCAATTGGGCTAAACATTAACTTCTTTACGCTGTTTGCAGATTTTAATCCAAACATTTATATGGGAGGAGACAACGTAGTATTTTGGGGACCATTAGCTTGGACCGTTATCTACGGCCTGTTAATAGCAACATTCTTAACATTAATTGTAGTTCCAATTCTGTTTTATTTAAGTGTTAAACTAAAAATGTGGATGAACAAATCTAAAGTGGCTTCAACAAACGAAGTTATACCTCAGGAAACATTTAATATGAATAAGAGATTGGATGAAAATAACAGTTAAAACTCAATGTTAATAAATGAACCAAAAGAGAGCCTTAACAATTGTTGAGGCTTTTTTATTTGTTTATACCTTAAGTTGATTAAATTTGCAACCGCATTCATCAAAGCATTAGCAACGATGAATAAAATTAAAATTTCAATATGTACAGAAGTCACAATTGTGGTGAATTAAGAGCATCACACAGCAATACAGAAGTAACACTTTCTGGTTGGGTTCAAGGAATTAGAGACAAAGGATTTATGATTTACCTAGATCTTAGAGATCGCTATGGTATAACGCAACTTTACTTTGATGAAGAGCGTACTTCTAAAGACTTAATGGAAAAAGCGTCTAAGCTAGGTCGCGAATACGTTATTCAAGTTAAAGGTACAGTGGTTGAACGTGCTTCTAAAAACCCAAACATTCCAACTGGAGATATTGAATTATTAGTTTCAGAATTAACTATTTTAAATACGTCTTTAGTTCCACCTTTTACCATTGAAGATAAAACCGATGGTGGAGATGATGTACGTATGAAATATCGCTATTTAGATATTCGTCGTAATCCCGTAAAAAACAGTTTAATCTTAAGACATAAGGTTGCGCAAGCGGTTAGAAATTATTTGTCTAATGAAGATTTTATTGAAGTAGAAACCCCTTATTTAATAAAATCAACACCAGAAGGTGCACGTGATTTTGTGGTACCATCTCGTATGAATGAAGGCCAATTTTACGCATTACCACAATCTCCTCAAACCTTTAAACAATTATTAATGGTTGGTGGCATGGATAAATACTTTCAGATTGTAAAATGTTTTAGAGACGAAGATTTACGTGCAGACAGACAGCCAGAATTTACACAAATAGATTGTGAAATGGCATTTGTAGAACAAGAAGATATTTTAAATACGTTTGAAGGTTTAACACGTCATTTATTAAAAGAAATTAATGGTGTTGAAGTAGAAAAATTCCCAAGAATACTTTATGATGATGCCATGCGTTTGTACGGAAACGACAAACCAGACATTAGATTTGGAATGGAGTTTGGCGAATTAAACGATGTTACACAACATAAAGACTTTGGTGTATTTAATTCTGCAGAGCTAGTGGTTGGTATTGCTGTTCCTGGTGGTAATAAATTCACGAGAAAAGAAATTGATAACTTAATTAAATGGGTAAAGCGCCCACAAGTTGGTGCTTTAGGCATGATTTATTCGCGTTGTAATGATGACGGTTCGTTTAAATCTTCAGTAGACAAATTTTACGACCAAGAAGATTTAGCCAAATGGGCAGAAATTACAGGCGCAAAAGCAGGTGATTTAGTATGTGTATTGTCTGGCGATAAAAATAAAGTAAGAGCACAATTAAGTGCTTTACGCATGGAGTTAGCAACACAATTAGGTCTTAGAAAACCTAATGAATTTGCTCCTCTTTGGGTTATGGATTTTCCATTGCTAGAATGGGACGAAGACACCGAACGATACCACGCTATGCACCACCCTTTTACATCTCCAAAACCAGGTCAATTAGAATTACTAGACACTAATCCAGGCGAAGTAAAAGCCAATGCTTATGATTTAGTCTTAAACGGAAATGAAATTGGTGGAGGCTCTATAAGAATCCATGACAAAGCAACACAAGCCATAATGTTAAAACATTTAGGTTTTTCTGAAGAAGAAGCAAGAGCTCAATTTGGTTTCCTTATGGATGCTTTTGAATATGGTGCACCACCACACGGAGGTATTGCTTTTGGATTGGATAGATTAGTAGCTATTTTAGGAGGCCAAGAAACAATTAGAGACTTTATTGCTTTTCCTAAAAATAATTCAGGACGCGATGTTATGATTGATGCTCCTGCATCAATTGATAATGAACAACTAAAGGAACTGAGTTTAAAATTGAA
This sequence comes from Winogradskyella sp. ECml5-4, assembly GCF_036903175.1. Taxonomy (NCBI): domain Bacteria; kingdom Pseudomonadati; phylum Bacteroidota; class Flavobacteriia; order Flavobacteriales; family Flavobacteriaceae; genus Winogradskyella; species Winogradskyella sp. ECml5-4. The sequence goes on from NZ_JAYJLF010000006.1 coordinate 88,425, forward strand.
TTTGAAACAATAAATACTCCCTTTAGGAATTGCTTCCTCAAAATTGTATATTTGGTATAAGAGTGTAGTAAGCTCAATAAAATAAATAGGTTAAACCTGTAGGTTGATTACTGAGCTTTGTCGAAGTACAACCTACAGTTTTTTTTTGAAATAAGATGCCAACGAAATCTTTCATAAAACAATTTCTATTATTACGATACAAATATATATCGCAAAAGAACTTTGTTTACCTGTTAAGTGTTCTTGTTGGATTGCTTACAGGTGTTGCAGCTGTAACTTTAAAAAACATCACTTTCACCATTCAAAAGGGATTAGAAAAAGGTATTATTTTTTCTCAAAATCAGCTCTATTTTATACTCCCTGTTATTGGTTTATTCTTGGTATACCTCATAGCTAAATATCTATTTAAAAAAGGAATGACACCATCAATTCCACCTTTTATAAAGCGAGCTATTCCATCATTACTTTATTCTTTATTGAGACAAAAAGGGCTATTATCTTATAAACTTATTTACCATCCCTTAATAATGGCACCTTTAACAGTAGGTTTTGGTGGTTCTGTTGGGTTATTAGGACCTGCTATAACCTCTGGTTCTGCTTTAAGCTCTAATTTAAGTCGGATTTTACACGTTGATAAAAAAACAAGAACATTACTTATTGCTTGTGCAACCGCTGCTGCTGTAGCATCTATGTTTAAATCTCCAATTGCAGCAATTGTATTAGCTGTTGAAATTTTTAGTTTAGATCTTACATTTGCGGCACTACTACCCTTGTTAATTGCTTCTATATCTTCTGTTTTAACCTCTTATTTCTTTTTAGGAGATGAGTTACTTTTTAACTTTAATGTTACGGAAAAATTCAATCCAAAAGACACTCCACTCTATATGTTACTAGGTTTAGGAACAGGGATAGCATCCATATATTTCACCAAAATATATTTTGCTGTTTATGCCTTTTTCGACCGCTTTAAATCACGCTTTACAAAACTTTTAGTTGGTGGAGTTGCTATTGGTATTATGCTTTATTTTATCCCTCCACTTTATGGGGAAGGTTTAAGTTTTACTAAAGACTTATTTGAAGGTAATTACCTACACGCCTTAGGCGATAATCCTTTTGACAAATACGTTGACAATATTTGGGTTGTTATTGTATTACTCATTGGTTTTACCATATTTAAAGCGATAGCCATGACTACCACATTTGCCGCAGGAGGTGTTGGAGGAGTTATTGTACCAACGATGGTTATGGGAAGTGCTTTAGGTAATGTTGTTGCCAAAATCATTAATAATATTGGACTTGGACATCAGGTATCTGAAGCTAATTTTACACTCATTGGAATGGCCGGACTAATTGCCGGAGTGATTCATGCTCCATTAACCGCTATATTTTTAATAGCCGAAATTACTGGTGGTTATATTTTATTTTTACCGCTAATGATTACAGTCGCAATTTCATATATGATTACAAAAAATTATATGGAACATACAATTTACACGCGCGAATTGGCAGAACGTGGAGATTTATTAACACATGATAAAGACCAAAGTGTTCTTACGATGATGCAGTTAGATAGTGTTATAGAAAAAGATTTTATTGCATTAAACCCAGAAATGACCTTAGGAGAAATGCTTCATAAAGGCGTCTCTAAATCCAGTCGGAATTTATTTCCTGTAGTCGATAGTTATAAGCGTTTAGTAGGAATAATTCTGTTAGATGATATTAGAACTGTAATGTTTGATCAGTCGTTATACGATTCTACTTCGGTAGAAACTTTTATGCACAACCCGCCAAATTATATCGATTACGAAAAAGATACAATGAAAGCTGTGATGAAAAAATTTCAAGATAGCGGAGCTTGGAATTTACCCGTAATAAAAGAAGGCTGTTATTACGGTTTTGTATCAAAATCAAAATTACTAACCGCTTATCGTAACGAATTAATTAACTTTACATCTTAAGTCTATATAGACAATTGAATAAAAAATTTTGAATGAAACCTATAAAAATCATCACCTTTATTGCACTTGTCTCCTCAATAACTAGTATTGCTTGTGGTTTTTTATTAGATGTGCCTTACCATCAAAAACTAATTGGCTTTGGAGTTGTAGGTTTATTCTTCGTTGTTTTTCCATTGTTCTCCTATTATAGGTGGAAAGATAAAGATGTTAAGGACTATATGCTTTCTAAAGAAAATCTTGACAAGATGCGCGAAAATCAGCGTGATTCTAGAACGTGATTTATTAAATTCTGTTTCTATTATCGTGATATAAAACAAAATAAAACGATTTATTAACAGTGGACTTTATTTTTATATTATCTTTGCACTTTAATTTTTATTTATATTATAATGACTGGAACAGTTAAATTTTTTAATGATTCAAAAGGATTTGGATTCATTACCAACGAAGAAACAGGAAAAGACATCTTCGTACATGTATCAAACCTTAATGGCGTAGAATTACGCGAAGGTGACACAGTAGAGTACGACGAAGAAGAAGGAAGAAAAGGATTAGTAGCTGCAAATGTGCAAGTACTATAAGTAATATATCTTACAAGTTTCAACGCTCAACCAATGGTTGAGCGTTTTTTTTGCTCTATTACGAACTCAAAGACGTCATACAACTATTCAAAAACTATAGGCAAATCTGTTTTAGCAATCTTAGTAATATAAAAAGGTTGCGTCATCACACTCGTTGCATTTCCCGTAGGACTATTGTACATCACTTTAACAATAATCTTTTCAGACGTATTTGTCACAGCCAATTCTATACTATTACCACCACTTCCTTTTACAGTATTAAACACTGCAATGATTGTATATTTTGAAAAATCAACTTTAGTTTCAGAAAAACCATCAGAGACATTATTAACCTTATTCATCTGATGCATCAGATCCTCCCAATCACTTTGGTTTTCTATAATCATATTCTGCTTTGTTAACCCTTCTTTACCAGCACCATAAAGATTGCCCTTTGCAATTAAAACAGATTCTACAGTGGTCATTTTTGCATTATTTACAGCTGTTTTATGGCATTTACAACTTACAACACATATTAAAGCTAGTATTATTAGTAATGGATGTTTTTTCATGATAACTATACTGTTTTGTTTAAAATTAATTTAAGTTACGCTTTTCAATAAAAAAACGTTTCATTAAAGCAGAAGCTTCTTCTGCTAAAATTCCGCTCACAACTTCTGTTTTAGGATGTAATGTCGTTCCTAATGTTTTAAAGCCTCTTTGTACATCTGAAGCTCCATAAACGATCTTAGAAATTTGACTCCAATACAGCGCACCAGCACACATTTGACAAGGTTCTAAAGTCACGTATAAGGTACATTTATTTAAATATTTTCCTCCTAAAAAATTAGCAGCAGATGTTATAGCCTGCATTTCGGCATGTGCTGTTACATCGTTTAATAATTCTGTAAGGTTATGTGTTCTTGCAATAATTCTATTTTCTACTACAATAACCGATCCAACCGGAATTTCGCCTTTTTCAAAAGCAGCCTCAGCTTCCTGAAGGGCACGTTTCATAAAATAAGTGTCGTCAAATGGGTCTGTCATAGTTGTAAAAATACGATTCTAATTGCATAAAAAAATACATTTGCTTATAGTACATTTGTAATTGAATGAAAAACCTCTTAAAACATATTAATCTTCCTAAAGATTTACGCCAGCTTGCTCCCGAAGACTTACCTCAACTTGCTAAAGAGTTACGACGCTTTATTATTAACATCGTCGCTACAAAAGAAGGTCATTTAGGTGCTAGTCTTGGCGTGGTAGAATTGACTATTGCGTTGCATTACGTCTTTAATACTCCAAAAGATGAATTAATTTGGGATGTTGGTCACCAAGCTTATGGTCACAAAATCTTAACCGGAAGAAAAGATATTTTTGATACCAACAGGCAACTCAATGGTATAAGCGGTTTTCCAAAGCGCAGTGAAAGTGAATATGATGCTTTTGGTGTTGGACATTCATCAACCTCAATTTCGGCAGCCTTAGGAATGGCAATTGCTTCACAACTAAAAGGCGAAAACAAACACCATATTGCTGTCATTGGCGATGCTTCTATTGCTAGTGGAATGGCTTTTGAAGGTTTAAACCACGCCGGAGTTACAGATGCTAATTTACTCGTTATCTTAAATGATAATGCCATTGGTATAGACCCAAGCGTTGGTGCCCTAAAACAATATTTGACTAACGTAAAAAAAGGAACTGAAAAGCAAGACAATATTTTTGAAGCCTTAAATTTTAATTACTCCGGACCTATTGATGGTCATGATTTACCCTTACTCCTTTCAGAATTAAAACGACTAAAAACCGTAAAAGGACCTAAGTTTTTACATATTATTACCACAAAAGGAAAAGGCTTAAAACAAGCAGAATTAGACCAAGTAAAATACCACGCACCAGGAAAATTTGATGCAAAAACAGGTGAACTCCCAGTAAAATCAGACTTAAAGCAACCTCCAAAATACCAAGATGTTTTTGGTGAAACTATTGTAGAGTTGGCTTTAAAAAATGATAAAATAGTAGGTATTACTCCTGCTATGCCAACAGGAAGCTCCTTAAAATATATGATGGAAACCATTCCTAATAGAGCTTTCGATGTAGGTATTGCAGAGCAACATGCTGTTACACTTGCAGCAGGAATGGCAACACAAGGCCTTATTCCATTTTGTAATATTTATTCTACATTTTTACAACGCGCCTACGATCAAATCATTCACGATGTGGCATTACAAAACTTACCTGTAATCTTCTGTTTAGACAGAGCTGGTTTGGTTGGTGAAGATGGAGCTACACATCACGGTGTTTTTGATTTGGCGTATTTAAGTTGCATTCCTAATTTGGTGATTTTTGCACCAAAAGATGCTATTGCACTCAGAAATATAATGTACACCGTTCAATTAGGTATTGATTTTCCTATTGCAATTCGTTATCCACGCGGAAGAGGTCATCTTTTAGATTGGAAAAAACCTTTTGAAATCGTAGACATAGGAAAGGGCAAATGCCTTAAAGAAGGCCTTAAAATTGCCATACTTACTATTGGTACAACAGCAAAAACTATTGACGATGTAATTGCGTCTATCAATCAGAAAGATGCTATTGGACATTATGATATGCAATTTGTAAAACCTTTGGATGAAAATTTACTGCACCGTATTTTTAAAAAATACGATGCCATTATTACCATAGAAGATGGTACTGTTGTTGGTGGTTTTGGCAGTATGATTTTAAATTTTGCTAATACTAATAATTATAAACAAACCATTACTATTCTTGGTATTGAAGATCAGTTTATAGAACATGGCACTACAGACCAATTAAAAGCAATGCAAAAATTGGATGCCTCATCACTACAAAAGAGAATTGAAGACTTACTCTTCGCTCTCAACAATTGCTAAATCTGTATTATTTTCAACTTGTTCTACCTCAACAGTATCTTGTATTGATAACTGTTCTTGTGGATTTGAAATGTCGTCCAGCATTAATAAGCATGTTACTACAACCATGAAGATAACTAAGCCACCGAGTATATTATTTTTCATAAGTAGATGTTTTTTTGAGGGCTGATTATAAGGTAAATAAAAAACAAATATCGTTAAAAAACAAATTTATTCGATGAAATGCACGTTATAAAATATTACCTTTTAACTTCTGATGTAGCAACATAGCATTTGTATCTGATAATTTTGAAATGTATAAGCATACAGAAAGTAGGTTTTGATAAAGTGCATCACTCTCCAATTTAACCGTTTCCGGCAATATATTATACAATAAATTATCGTAATTAGACATATGACCTTTATAATAATTAAAAGCCATTTCACCATAAGCATTGAGTAATTGATTTAGAATTTCGTAACCCGCAATTTCCTTATTTAATACATCTTTAGAGCGGTAAACATTCTTAACACTTATATCAATAATATCTTTTATCTGCGCTTTATACTGACTTACCTCCAACAAAGCCGTTTCAAATTTACCAGCTAAAATAGCTTCTTCATGCTCCATAAATAGAGACGCGGCTTCATTTATTAATCGTCCTATCGCTAAGGCTCGTAAATAACTCACACGATCTTCAGTAGTTTTTAAGGCGTGATAATTTTCTGTTTTTATACTGCCTCTTACCAAATTAATTAAATATTCTAAAGCATATTCTTCTTCAATCAATCCAAGGTTAATACCATCTTCAAAATCAATTATAGTATAACAAATATCATCTGCTGCCTCCACTAGAAACGCTAAAGGATGTCTTTGAAAACTCAAATAATCATTACCTCGTTTGGATAAACCTAACTCTGATGCTACATCTATAAACATCTCTTTTTCACTCTGAAAAAAACCATATTTTTTATCTACTATATGATTGGTTGGCTTTTTAGGTAAAGATTCTTTAGGGTATTTCATAAATGCTCCTAAGGTTGCATAACTCAATCTTAATCCTCCTGCTCTACCTTCTCTACTTTCGGTTAAGATTTTAAAACCATTGGCATTACCTTCAAAATCACATAAATCTTGATATTCTTTTTCTGTTAAGAGTTCTTTAAATTTGCACCCCTTACCATTTTTAAAATAAGCTCCAATAGCTTTTTCTCCAGAATGACCAAATGGTGGGTTACCAATATCGTGAGCTAAAGCGGCTGCTGCCACTATTGCGCCAAAATCATTCATGGTATAACCATGTACACTCTCTAAATGTGGATGCTTTTTTAATAGTAATTGACCAACTTTTCGCCCTAAAGATCTACCAACAACACTCACTTCTAAACTATGTGTTAAGCGCGTGTGTACAAAGTCGGTTTTAGACAAAGGTATAACCTGTGTTTTATCTTGAAGACCTCTAAACTCGGATGAAAATATAATACGGTCATAATCAACCTCAAAACCCAAACGCGTTTCATCTTGCTCTTTTCTCAATCTTTTATTAGTGTCTCCAAAACGCTTTAAGGAGAGTAGTTGTTCCCAATTCATAGTAATAGTGTTATAAGATGCAAGATAAATAAATTGCTATACAATTGATTATATAAAGCCTAGATAGATATTATAAATTTCTAATGTTACGTAATTGTTTCCTTAACATAAATCTAGTTAATACTAGGCTAACACTCCACTAACCTTTTCATTACAAACCTTTAATTTTCAATTAACCTACAAGTGAGGTAATCATGTTTTCTTTGCAGCATAACATTTAATGAACAAAAACAAAATGAAAACAATTAAAAACTTATTTTTCTTACTTACATTTTCGCTCATCGCATTTAACTGTAGTAGTGATGATGATAACTCTAGTGGTGATGACGATGTAACACCAACAGCTAGCTTCTCTGATGATGCTGATGCTTGGTCTTCTTCTGTTGCACAAGGTGCACAAACTACAGGAGCTAATTTAAATGTATTTGGATGGACTTATACAGCTAGCCAAATAGCAAGTTCTGTTGATGGTTTATCTTATAGCAATCCAAGTTGGACGGTTGCTAGCCCACAGGCAGATGAGTCTCATTCTGGTTTTATTACTGCTGATGAAACTTGGACAAACGATAGGTTTCACATTTTAACTGGTAAAGTTTATGTACAAGATGGTGTAACATTAACTATTGAGCCAGGTACAATTATTAAAGGTGCTGAATCTACAGGTTCTAATGCTTCTGCATTAATCGTTGCTCAAGGTGGTATGCTTAATGCAAATGGTACTGCTAGTGCGCCAATCATCTTTACTGCAGAAAGTGATAACATCGCTTTAGGAACTAACGCAGGAACAAACCTTTCTATCGATGATAGAGCTTTATGGGGTGGTGTTTTAGTTTTAGGTAAAGCACAGGGATCTTTTTCTGGTGATGCAGAATCAATTCAAATAGAAGGTTTACCAGCTACTGAGCCAGGTTCTTATGGTGGTACTAATGATGCAGACAACTCTGGTGTATTAAACTACATCTCTATTAGACATGGTGGTGCTGTTATTGGATCAGATAACGAAATTAACGGTTTAACTCTTGGTGGTGTTGGTAACGGTACTACAATTTCTAACATTGAGGTAGTAGCAAACTTAGATGATGGTATCGAATGGTTTGCTGGTGCTGTTAATGTATCTAACGCTGTAGTTTGGGGTTGTGCTGACGACTTATTAGACTTCGATGAAGCGTACTCTGGTACTCTAACCAATGCACTTACTATTTCTACAAATGTAACAGATCACGCTATGGAAATTGATGGTCCTGCTGGTTCTTTTCAAGCCGGATTTACAATCAATGGTTTAACAATGATTGGTGATGCTTCTGCTATTATTGATGGTGTAAGTGGAAACAGAGAATATGCTGATTTAAGAGATGGTGCTTTATGTTCTATCAACAACGTTTACACTTATGGATTCAGAGCTGGTTCTGATGTAGAAATAGATGACGCTACTTCTGCTGAAAATTATGCTGCTGACAACATCAATTTCTCTAACTGGCAAGTTGTTTTCCCTTCAGGAGATGACAACTCAGTAATGTGGAACGATACAACTGTTGAGTAATCCATTAAGAAATATATTTTTATTTAAATACACAACCTGTGTACTATTAAAATAATTTCAAACTCATCTCTTTAACAGAGATGAGTTTTTCTATACTTTAAAATTTTAAGATGAAACATTTATTTACGTTATTAGTTTTTAGTCTATTTTCTTTAGTTGGATTCTCTCAAACTGGTGTAGTAACCGGTAAGATATATGACTCTGAATTTAATGACTTACTACCTTTTGCCAATATTGTGGTAAAAAATACCACGATAGGTACCACTTCGGATTTCGACGGAAATTATGAATTAGAACTCGATCCTGGCACCTACGTTATAGTCTATTCTTTTGTTGGTTATCAACCAAAAGAAATAACTGATGTGGTTATTGAAGCCAATAAAGAAGTTACAATTAATGTCACATTAAACCCATCTTCAGAAAGTTTAGATGAGGTTGTAGTTACCACTTCAATTAGAAGAAATTCTGAAGAAGCCGTTTTAAACTTACAACGTAAATCTGTTAATCTTTTTGACGGATTATCTATTGAAACCATGAAAAAAGCTGGTGCTTCAAACGTGGCTAGTGCTGTTAAGTCTGTACCTGGAGTTTCATTACAAGACGGAAAATTTGTATACGTAAGAGGTTTAGGAGATCGTTATACAAAATCTATTCTAAATGGTATGGATATACCTGGTTTAGATCCAGATAGAAATACAGTTCAATTAGATATTTTCCCGTCTAATCTTATTGAAAACATTATAGTTTACAAAACCCTAACTGCCGATTTGCCTGCCGATTTTACAGGAGGTGTGGTAGATATTGTTACAAAAGATTTTTCTAGTCGTGAAGAATACAATTTAAGTGTAGGGGTTGGTTATAATCCAAGCATGCATTTTAATTCAGATTTTATTACACAAAGTAAAAGTGGTACTGATTTCTTAGGTTTTGATAATGGTTTACGCGATGACCCAATTGCTTTAGGAGCGTCCATTCCTGCCTTAGCAGATAATAACCCTAGATTAACTGATCTTACCAGACGTTTTGAACCTGAAATGGCTGCACAGTCAGGTACGAGTTTTATGAACTACAACTTTGGATTTAGCACCTCTAATCAAATTGAAATCGGAGACCATAAATTAGGATACATTGCTGCGATTAGCTATAATACAGAAACTACACTATATGATGATTACACGCAAAACTTTTTATTTAAACCACAAAGTTTAAGTGAAACAGAATTAGTACCAAACAGATTACAGAAAGGGTATTTATCTGAAGAAAATGTACTAATCAGTGGTTTAGCCGGTGTAACTTATAAACGTGATTTTTCTAAATACAAAGCGGTATTTACAAAAGTGCAAAATGGAACCGCTAAAACGGGTAAATTTGAACAAGAAAGTTTTATAACCAACGCTGCTCTTTTCTACAGTGACAACTTAGAATACACAGAAAAAACCGTAAATAACTTATTGTTATCAGGTACACATGCGTTTAGTGCAGAAAGCACAAATGAGCTCGATTGGAGTGTTTCTGGAACCAATGTTAAGGTCAATGATAAGGATGTCCGTTCGACATTGTTTGAATACGATGACGGCCAATACATAATTAGACCAAGTATTGGAGAACCACGAAGAATATGGAGAAACTTAGAAGAAAACAACCTCTCCTCTAAACTGAACTTTACTAAAAAACATCAATTATTTAATAAAGAAGCGAAATTTAAAGCAGGTTTAGCTCAGGTTTACAAAGAGCGTGATTTTGACATTAATCAATACAGCTTAAGGATTTCCGGTACACCTGCAGCTGCATTTAGTGGTAATCCAGATAATTTATTAATTGATGAAAACATCTGGACTACAGATAACACAGGTGGTACTTACATCGTGAGCAATTTTGAACCTGCTAATACGTTCAACGCTTACGCTACAACTTACGCTGCATATGTTTCAGAAGAATTTAAAATAACTGATAAATTAAAAAGTGTTTTAGGTTTAAGATTCGAGAAATACGACAGTTATTATACAGGTAGTAACACCATAGGTGACATCAACTTTAATGATGAACGTATTATTGACGAAGCGGATATATTCCCATCTTTAAACTTAATTTATAGTCTTAATGATAATACTAATTTAAGATTGTCTTATGCTAAATCTACGGCAAGACCTTCTTTTAAAGAAGCTTCTGTAGCGCAAATTTTTGATCCTATTACTAATATTACATTTAATGGTAATATTGACCTTAAGACAACTTACGTGGATAATTTTGATTTACGTTATGAGATTTTTAGTGAGGATGCTGGTCTACTTGCTTTTAGTGGATTTTATAAGTCTTTTGATAATCCTATTGAATTAACCATTTTTGGATTAGAAGCGATTAATGATATTATTCCAAGAAATATTGGAGATGCTAAAGTTTATGGAGTAGAATTAGAATTTAGAAGAAACCTTGGTTTTATCTATGAAAATCTTAATAGTCTATCATTTAACACAAATATTTCTGTAATAGAATCTGAGCAGACCATGAATAATGCTGAATACCAAGGTAGACTTTCTGCAGCACGTGATGGAGAAGAAGTTGATAACAAAAGACAGCTTCAAGGTCAGTCCCCCTATTTAATTAATGCAGGATTAAATTACTCAAAAGATGGTATTCAATCTGGTATATATTATAATGTACAAGGAGAAACGCTTCAAATAGTTGGTATCGGTCAAGTATCAGATGTATTTTCTGACCCGTTCCATAGCTTAAACTTCAACTTTTCAAAGTCATTTGGAGAAAAAGAAAATAAGACTGTCACTTTGAAGGTGGATAACATTTTAAATGATGAAGTCAGATCTAATTACCAGTCTTATAATGCCGAAGATCAAATTTTTAGCAATTATAGTCCTGGTGTAGAATTCTCTTTAAGCTATGCTATAAAATTTTAATTGAAAACTTTTTCAAAATTTAAATATTAAAGCTGATTAAAGTTGTATTAACTTAAGGTAATTGAATAAAAATTTCAAAAAAACCATCTCTTATTAAAACAGGAGATGGTTTTTATTTGTTAAGCCTAGAATTTAATCTCTAGAAACTTAATGTCCTGTCAATATATCTATCGACAACATTAATAATATTATTATTCCAGTAAACAACATCATTTTACAAAAATATAAAGAGCAATAAACATATAATAAACTTTAGTTAATATTTACTAAAACTACTTTAACTAAATTTAACAAACCATAAATCATATATTATGAAATCATTTATTTACTTCTTTTTATTCTTTTTACTATTTTTTTATATTACTAACTTACAAGCTCAAGTTACTGGTAAGTATCACAGAGTTTATCAAGTACTTCCGCAGTACTGTGAAACAGGTATTACAACAAACACTGATTTAAAGTTAGTTATAAATATCGAAGACAAACTTGAAGTTGGTACTGTCTTTGAATACAACTTCGGTAGTGGTTCAAAATTCTGGACTGTTATTTATTCTCAAGATGGTAGTGGCTCAGATGAAGACCTCACCATTGACGGTTCTAATATTGTACCTATCGACTATTGTCCAAACTCATATAGATACCACAGGCTACAGTACTTAGGAAGTTCATTAACAGAATTAGAGAATAATTACTGCGACAGAATTCAAACTACGCAATATCAAATTAAAGTTGATATTAAGATTTCTCAAAAATTAGCCATTGGACATGTTTATTATATAAGTCAAAATGTTTATTCTTATCCTAGTGGATATTATTATGTTAAATATAGTGGTTTCCACGATAGTTCTGATGAAGATGCTATAATTGATAATTCTTCCGTTATTTCTTCATATAATTTAAGTGACTCTGACAATGATGGTATTTTTGATTATTGTGATAACTGTCCTAATACCCCTAATGCTAATCAGACTGATACTGATGGTGATGGTTTAGGTAATGATTGTGACAATGATATAGATGGAGATGGTATAATAAACTCAAATGATGATTGCCCAACAGTTTTTGGTCTAGGCTCTAATAATGGTTGTCCAGATAGTGATGGTGATGGTATTCCAGATAATCAAGATGATTGTCCTAATGAGGCTGGTGCAGCCTCTAATAATGGTTGTCCTCTGGGAGACCCCGATTTTATTATTACACAAATATCAGTCGAAGCAGATGACAATACATTTAGTAGCACACCAAATAGTCTGATTTTGGAACCTAATCAATATCATGAATTTTGTTTCACTATAAAAAATCAAGGTGAATCTGATGGAGATGTAGATAGTATTGAACCAATCCTGGCTAATAGTAATAACTTACTTAATGCCAATAAAGTTGCAAGTTTAGCAGTTTTAAATATAAACGAAAACTTAGAACCTAACGAAACTATCGAGGTATGCTATGAGGTTTTCTTGGCAAATCCTTATTTGGGAAATAGCTTAACCTCATATACTTATTTGCATGCTCTATTAAATTCGAACGATAATGAAGAAAACACTACTAACAATGATATTTATTGCTTAGTTAATACTACTTCAGCTCGAAATTACCCAAAAACAATAATAAATTTAAATACATTTTCGAGAACAATTGTTATTAATGAAGATGAAGAAAAGACAACAATGAGTAACTTAATCAATGGTCTATATGTTATTAAAGATAATATTGGGAACAATATAAAAATGATTAAGCACTAATCTTAATCATTTTATTAAATTATATAAAAAAGCATCCAAAATTTGGATGCTTTCTTTCTGATTTATAATAAAAAATTAATCTCTAGAGACTAAGGTTCTATCATTAGACCATTCAACCACACTTACAATAGCGTTGTCTCTATAATCTACTTCTTTTAGCGAATCACCTTCCCAAAAGAACCACTTTCCAACTTTTTTACCAGCATCATATGTAGCAACAGCTAATTTATTGCCTTCTACATCAAAACTCGTCCATTCTCCATGTAATTTACCATTGGCATCAAAAGTACCAGTTTGCTGTATTGCACCATTATCATGAAAATAAGTCGCAATTATTAAATCGCCTTTCTTCTCTAATTTTGGTTTATTCTTATCTTGAGCATAAGTAAAACCTACGCATAACATCAGTAATAATATAACAATCTTTTTCATATCTGTTTGGGTATTAATTAATATTCTCCTTACGAATATAACATTAATTTTACAATTATGTAATATTTACATAACATTAAGTTAACATAAAAGCATTAATTAGCTTATTTTCAGTATGTTAAAATTACAAGTTAATTCATATAATAAAACAATACATTAAATTTTTAGCTCTAGCTCATAGATTAGAAGTTAAATAACAGAATAACCAGAATTACAGTTTTGATAAGACTACAGTTTTAATACGCTAATTTTTAACGCAGATAAAATCAAGAACTATTCCTACACAACTTGATATAAAACCTTAAGATTTTTGACTTCAAAACAGCTACGCTTATCGCCATCAATAGAATTAATAATAACATTTAGGTAACATTCTCTTGGAAATAAAAAAGGTACTTTGCATTCAATTTATTATTCATTTTTAATGGAAAACCTTTATATCTATATGCTAGCTGCGCTTGCTTTTTTAGCCATAGCAGACTTAGTAGTTGGTGTAAGTAATGATGCTGTTAACTTTTTAAATTCTGCAATAGGATCTAAAGCAGTTTCGTTTAAAACCATAATGATCGTCGCTAGTATTGGTGTTGCAGTAGGCGCAATGACTTCTAGCGGAATGATGGAAGTTGCTCGTAAGGGCATCTTTAATCCTGGCGAATTTATGTTTAATGAAATTATGGTCATTTTTATGGCTGTAATGCTTACCGACATTTTGCTCCTCGATTTCTTTAACACCTTAGGAATGCCAACTTCCACAACGGTTTCAATTGTTTTTGAACTCTTAGGTGCTTCTGTTGCTGTTGCTCTCATAAAAATTTACAGTGATAGCGAACAATCTATTACAGACTTATCTGTATATATTAATAATTCTAAAGCGATTGAAATTATACTGGGCATACTACTGTCTGTCGTCGTCGCCTTTACAATCGGTGCCATTATTCAATATATTTCGCGAATACTTTTATCATTTAAGTTTCAAGAAAAGCCATCTTGGTATGGTGCTGTTTTTAGTGGACTAGCCACATCGTCAATTTTATACTTTATTCTTATTAAAGGGGTTAAAAATGCTAGTTTTATGAATGATGATGTTAAATCATTAATATCTACTAATCCTATCGCTCTAATTGGAATTAGCTTTATAGTTCTTACGCTACTATCTTACCTTTTAATAAAACATACTAAGACAAATATTTATGTTGTAATTATAGTTGTGGGCACATTTGCATTAGCTGTAGCTTTTGCTGGTAACGATTTAGTAAACTTTATAGGTGTACCAATCGCGGCCTTTAATTCTTACGAAGCATGGTCTATTAGTGGCGCATTACCAAGAGAATATGCTATGACAGCACTTGGAGAGCCTGTTAGAACACAACCATACTTATTACTTATAGCAGGACTTATAATGGTCTTAACACTTTGGTTTTCTAGCAAAGCAAAAGCTGTTGTAAAAACTTCTGTTGATTTATCTAGACAAGATGATATTAAAGAACGATTTGAACCTAATTTCTTATCTAGAAGTATTGTAAGATACTCTATTGGAATCTCTGACAGTCTTAACCTTGTGCTTCCTGATTCTTATAAAAAATGGGCAGACAAGCAATTTATAAAACCAAAAGTAGTTCTAAAAGAACAAGACTTACCTGCGTTTGATTTAGTAAGAGCTGCAGTAAATTTAATGGTAGCTAGTGTTCTAATTTCTATTGCAACTTCAATGAAATTACCTTTATCTACAACCTACGTAACATTCATGGTTGCTATGGGTACATCTTTAGCCGATAGAGCTTGGGGAAGTGAAAGTGCTGTTTATAGAGTTGCTGGTGTATTAAACGTAATTGGTGGATGGTTCTTTACTGCCTTTAGCGCCTTTGTAGCGGCTGCAATTATGGCTTATATCTTATACTATGGCGAAGGTTATGCTTTAGTTGGCTTACTTGTATTAGCCGTACTTTTACTAATACGCAGCTATATGTCGCATGTTAAGAAGTCTAAGGTAATGAAGGAAGTAGATCAGTTAGAAAAAGCTGAAAGTAGCTCTACACAAGGAGTTATTCAAGAAAGTGCTTCTAATATTGCTAGTGTTGTTAGACGTGGTAATAAAATTTACACGTCTGCAATCAATGGTTTAGCTGTTCAAGATTTAAAATTATTAAAGAAGAATAGAAAACAAATAGACAAATTATCTAATGAAATAGATGAGCTAAGAGATCATATTTTCTACTTTATTAGAAACCTTGAAGAACCGAGTTTATCGGCGAGTAATTTCTATATTAATATACTAGGCTATTTACAAGACATGACGCAATCCTTAGATTATATTTCTAAAGTAAGTCATAAGCACGTAAACAATAATCATAAAAAATTAAAGTTTAGCCAAATCAAAGAATTAAAAGATTTAGATGCACGTATGGAAGATTTATTTTCCAAAACCCAAATTGCTTTTGAATCACATTCTTTTGAACAAATAGGTGCTGTATTAACGGAAAAGTCGGAAGTATACAACTTAGTTAAAGAGAAAATTCAAAAACAAGTTGAGCGTACTCGTAGTGAAGAATCTAGTCCAAAAAACACAACCCTTTATTTTAGCTTGTTATTAGAGACTAAAGACCTATTAACAGCGACGATGAATCTTCTAGAAGAATATTTTGGTGCTCACGATAGTTCTGTAGAACCTGCAAAACTGAATACCGAACAAGAAGAATAAAAAAATATTACCAATAACAAATGCCTAATACTATTATAGTATTGGGCATTTTTTTTGAAAAATATGTAATCTTTTACAACTTTTAACATCCAAAAGGCACCTTTAATCGTATATATCACTTTAAAACGTTAACAACTAAAAATTATAAAATGAAGAAAGTTTCAATTCTACTAGTAACAACAATTTTATTGACCGCTTGTGTTTCAAAAAAGAAATACTTAGCCTTAGAACAAGAAAATGGGGAGATTAAAAGCGAACTCACAAAAACTAAAGTTGCAAAAGAAGATTTAGAAAATAAGTTTGCCGTTATTGAAGCACGTGTTAACCAATACAATTCTAAAATACAATCTTTAAATGAAGATGTTGAAGGACTAACTATTGAGAACAAAGCCAAGTTTCAAGTCGCTGAAGACGGTACAGTAGCTTCTGGTGCAAGCAAAGAAAAAATGCGTGAAACATTGAAAAATGTAGATGCAGAAAAATTAGCTGGCGCAAAGACTTTAAAAGATTCTATGAATTTAGCTATTCAGTACAACTTAAGTAAAGCAATGAACACTAGCGATCTTAACGAAGACGAAGATATCGTAGTAGATATTAACGAAACTGTAGTTATGATTTCTATTGCAGACAACATGTTATTTAACACTGCAAGTTACCGCGTAGGAAACAAAGCTGATAAAATTTTACAAAAATTAGCTGATGTTATAAACTCTGAGCCAAGTTTAGATGTTATGGTTGAAGGTCACACCGATTCTAGAAGCATTAATACAGATAAAATTGCAGACAACTGGGACTTAAGTGTATTACGTGCAACATCTGTTGTTAGAAAACTACAAAATCAATTTAAGGTTGCACCTGAGCAATTAATTGCTTCTGGACGTAGTAGCTACCAACCTTTAGTTGAAAATAACTCTAGCGCTAATCGTGCTAAAAACAGAAGAACACGTATTATTTTAATGCCAAATATTGACAAGTTTTTTGCTATGATGGAGGCAAAATAAATCACAAATCTATCTAAATTTACAAAAAGCATCCTCCCGTAAAATTCGGCATTGGGTGCTTTTTTTTGTTTGATATATTGTAATTTGTAGAAAAAATAATTACTATGAAATCTTTTCTTGCATTTGCATTCTTCTTATGCGCTTTATCTGGTTTTAGTCAAAATCTATCGTCTCAAGAACTATTAAACAAAGCCATTAATTACCACGACCCAAATGGGAACTGGGAACGCTTTAACGCTACGTTTACTGTGGTAATGACCATGCCAGAAGCCGCAAAACGCACTAGTAGTATTTCAATTAATTTACCTGCTGAATATTTTAGCGTTACCGCCACAAAAGACACTGTAACCACAACGTACACATTAGATAAAGGCAAGTGCCAAATGCAATACAATGGCAAAGTTTTAGATAGCATAGCTGCAAAAGAAAAGAACATGACTTGCGATAGAGCTACACTTTATAAAAACTACTATTCGTATTTATATGGTTTACCTATGAAATTGAAAGATCCAGGCACTAATCTTAGTGAAACGGTTGAAACAAAAACCTTTAAAGGCAAAACGTATTTGGTTCTAAAAGTCACATATGATGAAGCTGTAGGCAGTGATATTTGGTACTTCTATTTTAACCCAAAGACCTATGCTATGGAAATCTACCAGTTCTTTAAAACCGATGAGCATGGCAAAGCGAAACCTGATAGTGGTGAATATATAGTGCTTTCTGAAGAAACCCTCTTAAACGGTATTAAAATTCCTAAAGTGAGAGCCTGGTATTACAATAAAGCCGATAAATATTTGGGAACGGATACTTTGGTTGAAGATTAGAGTTTATCATTTGTATTACATAAAAAAGCATCTCATTTCTGAGATGCTTTTTTTTCTTAACACTTAAATTATTCAAATTTTGAACTTTTTGGGTTTTACCCTTCACAGCTCGTACATTCTTTCTTTTGCTTGAATTTTTGTGCTGCATTCATACTGTGTTGGTAGTACAATGATTTTACACCTAATTGCCAAGCCGTCACATAGATTTTATTAATATCTTTTACTGGCATATCTGGGTGTACCATAATATTTATAGACTGCCCTTGATCGATATGGTTTTGTCTATTTGCTGCCTGATAAATGATGGTCATTTGATCAATTTCAGAATAGGTTTTAAACACATCTTTTTCATGATCTGTAAGTCCTTCTAAATGTTGTACAGAACCATCATAATCTCTAATGCTTCTCCACACCTCACTAGTATTCATGCCTTTTTCTTCTAAAAGCGCTACTAAATAAGGGTTTTTAATTGTGGTTTTTATTTTCGCAATATCCTTTACGTAACTGTTAGACCAAATTGGCTCAATACCTTGAGATACTTGTCCTAAAATAAACGCAGAAGATGTTGTTGGCGCTACAGCGTTCAATGTTGTATTACGTCTTCCGTAACCTTTTAATACTTCTGGCTCACCAAATAATGTTGCTAATTCTTCAGATGCCTTAACAGACTTATCTTTTATTGTTTTAAATATTTCACTATTTAAATCAAACGCTTCTTTACTATCAAAAGCTACCATTTTAGATTGTAATAACGAATGCCATCCTAAAGCTCCTAATCCTAAAGCTCTATTTTCTTTAGCAAAGTTATAAGCCTTCTCCATAAACATGAAGGTTTGTCTGTCATCTCTATCTGCAGAATCTCTATACACTTCTAATTTCGTAATGAATTCTTCTAAAACAGCATCTAAGAAATATACCATTGTTTCAACAGCATCAGTATCTTTCCACTTATCGTAATGCAATAAGTTTATAGAAGATAATACACATACAAACGACCATTTTTCGTTTGTTGGTAACATAATCTCTGAGCACAAGTTACTTGCGTAGATTTCATGGTTTTTATCTTGATATACATCTGGAGCTGTATTGTTAGCATTATCTCTGAAGAAAATATAAGGATATCCTATTTCACCTCTACGTTGTAATACTTTTGCCCAAATGGCTCTTTTATCTGTATCTCCATCAATCATTTCTTGCATCCAATCATTTCCAACAGTTACACCATGCGTTAACTCTTGTATTGGATTACCTTCTGTTCCTATTTCTAAAAACTCATGAATATCTTTATGCTCTATTGGTAAATATGGAGAAAAACGACCTCTTCTAACAGAACCTTGACTTACGACATCAACCATTTTTTCAAACAGTTGCATAATGTGTACAGCACCAGAAGATTCTCCGTTATTTTTTACAGGAGCTCCTCTATGACGAAGTTTTCCAAAATAACCTGAAGTACCTCCACCTAATTTAGACATCATACCAACTTCTGACTGTGTATAGAGAATATCTCCCATATCATCAGAAATATGTGAACCAAAACAACTGATTGGTAAGCCTCGTCTTTTTCCAAAGTTAGACCAAACTGGAGATGCTAATGAATAGTAGCCTTCTGCCATATAGCCATAAAACTTATCGGCAAAACCATCAATACCTAATATTTTTTCGGCATTATTGGCAATTTCTCTGATTCTTTCTTCAGGAGTTGTATCTTCTGTAAGGTAACCAGATGCTAAAAATTGACGACTATGATCTGTTAGCCATTTTATTTCTGGTTCTGCTTTTGCTTCTTTTATAGCTTCTTTTCTGGCTTTAATTAGTTCTTCATGATTTGAAGTTGTTGTAGTTTGAGGGTTCTCTACGTTGTTGTCAATGTCTAAATTAGTGTTGTCGTTCATGGTTTAAAATAAGTCGTCGCTGGTTATACTTTTTGTTCTTTTGCTATAGTTGATAGATCTTTTCACGAAAAAATCTCCGTGTTTTGTTCCTATAATTTCGTCGTCAAACCATTCGGTTTGCTCTAATAATTTTTCGTCGACATCGAATACTTTTTCAATGCCAATACTTTCTAATGAATTGTTAAATCTCTGTTTTATAAATTCGTTAATCACATCTTTTGGCAAGAAATCTAATTCACCTGCTTCAAAAATCCAATCCACTAATTTGCTTTCTGATATAAAAGCCTCTTCGCATAATTCTTTAACTAAAATGCTATGCTCTTCATCAAACCATGTTGGGTTTTCATGCTTTATAATTTTGATAATATCAATACCAAAATCACCGTGTATTTGTTCTTCCTTAGAAGTTGCTTCAACCACATTAGACACACCTTTTAGCATATTCTTATGTTTGTTAAAAGCCATAATTATTAAAAACTGTGAGAATAAAGAAACATGCTCTATAAATAATGAAAATAATAAAATAGATTCTGCATACTCTTTATTGTCTTCACTTTTAGCATTCTTTAAAGCCGTTTCTAAATAATGAACACGTCTCATTATTACAGGCTTTTTCTTTAGGTTTTTAAACTCGTTGTTAAGACCTAATATCTCTAATAAATGTGAGTAAGCATCGTGATGACGTACTTCACTTTCTGCAAATGTTGCTCCTACAGATCCGATTTCTGGTTTTGGCATTTTATGATAAATGTCGCCCCAAAATGATTTTACAGCGACTTCAATCTGCGAAATAGCAAGCATTGTATTTTTAATGGCATTTTGCTCTACAACTGTCAATCTTGTTTTAAAATCCTGAATATCACTTGTAAAGTTAAATTCTGAATGAATCCAGTACGAATGTCTTATAGCATCTACATATTCGTTAAGTTCTGGATATTCGTAAGGCTTTAAGTTAATACGCTTTTCAAAAATATTTGTTTTTCTGCTTCGCGCTTGTTCATCTCTATATAATATGTAAGCTTTTGCAACACCATGAAAAGAACTCTCCATTAATTTCTCTTCTACAAGATCTTGCACTTCTTCTACTGTAGGCAAATACTTGTGATCTCTTGCTTTTCTTTCTAATAAGGTTTGTAATACTTTTACAGAAATAGTATTAGCGTCTTCTTTAGTACCATTTCCAACAGAAAGCATTGCTTTTTCAATAGCGTTAGAAATCTTATTTAAAACAAACGGACTCGTTTCGTAATCTCTTTTTATAATCTGTGTAATCTCCATGCTCATTTAATTTTAAAGACTAGATAGTCCTTAGAATGATGCGTAATCATTCAGGTTTTTAATTGTTAAATCCGTAAAAGGTGTTATTGTTTTTCCTAAACTAGGAATATAAGGGCGTATTTTTAAATTGATTTTCTCAACACTTTTCTAAATCAAAAAAACCAGAAAAATCTATTTTATTTGCCTTGAACAAAGATTGACAATTGTTGTTAAAAAAGAAAGGATATTTCATAAACGTTGTCAACAAGTTTTTAACAAACCCATGTAGCACCCGTAAAACTTGAAGATTTAAAAAAAACATTGCAACACCTTAGTTACAAGTAAGTTACGCTCTTTTTCTGTAATTGTATTTTGTAGGTTTTATCATGTTAAAAACAGGCTTAGTAAGCGTTTTTACTGATGGTATTACAATGCTATTTTAACTGTTAAAACCAAAATAAAAAAGAGCGTTTAGATAACGCCCTTTTTTCCCTAATAACTAACTAAAATTAATAATAAACAATAAAAAAATTACGTTATTATAAATTAACACTGAAATGAAAAAGTCAGAATTTTAAAAACTCTGATTATTTCCTAATTAATAGCTTTTAACCAAAAAAGCAACCCCTCAATTTGCTGTATTTTTGGTTAATTTCAATACCCAAAGATGCCTATAAATTGAGTGCTATCACAATTGTAATGTATGACTGGTTAAAAAAAGTGTATAAATGGGCACCGTATTTTAAGTGTATTTTTTTTTAGCATTCTACACATAAAACCATGCATTACATACATATTTAGATACAAAACATTCATTATGTATATACCTTTATATGTATATCTTTATATCAAATAATTCAGAAGCATGTTAAAAGCAGTAATCGTAGATGATGAGCCAAAAGCAATTCAAAGCCTCATATGGGAACTTAGTAACTTTAACCAAGAAATAGAAGTTATGGCTTCTTTTTCCAAACCTGATGATGCTTTAAAGTTTTTAAACACAAACACACCAGACTGTTTATTTTTAGATGTACAAATGCCCACTATTGGTGGTTTTCAGTTTTTAGAACAATTAAAAAATATAAATTTTGCTGTTGTAATCACTACCGCTTACGACGAGTATGCTATAAAAGCTTTAAAACACGAAGCAATAGATTACCTTTTAAAACCTATAGATTCTGATGATCTAAGCGCGTGCATCTCTAAAATAAAAAAACATAGCGAACGCACCGTTAATTCTCAAAAATTAGAACGTATGCTTTCTAATTTTAATTCACAATTCGATAAAAAAAAGATCACCATTAACACTGATGGGAAATTACTTTTTTTAGATGTAGATGATATTATCTATATAGAATCTGACGGTAATTATAGCACGCTATTTTTACAGAATAGAAAAAAAATAGTGCTCACCAAGAAATTAAAAGAAGTTGATGCCATCTTACCAGAACATTATTTTTTCAGAATTCACAATTCTTATATTATTAATCTCAATAAAATAAAAGCATTTATTAAAAATGAAGGGTATGTGATTATGGATAGTGAACACAAGATCCCTGTAGCGAGACAGCGTAAATCAGATTTTCTTGAAAAACTATAAACCAACACTATGAACTACTTATTTAAGTATCAACTACTAAACCTGTGTCTGGTTTTTTTCTTTTTTGTTTCATATGGCTCTACGCAACAGACAAGTTTTGAAAACTCATTAATCTACATAAAAAACAATTCACCCTCTGAACACACCAAAATTGATTCTCTATTTAAACCGTTTGAACACGATAGTGTAAAAATGAAACGTTTGCTTAGCGTTTCTAAAAACATTTCCGCCTTTGAAACCTGTAGCTATGCACTTAATGCTCTAGGGGTTATCCAAAGAAATATTTCTAAATATGATGAGGCTATTGCCTTACACGAAGAAGCAAAAACTTATGCAGACAAAGCTAAAAGTACCGAATTTAAGATTATTAGTCTAAATATGATTGGTGTTGTTTACAGGCGAATGGACATGGTTAAACTAGCACTAGACCACCATACAGAAGCTTTAAAAATAGCCTACTCCGTAATAAACCCATCACTTGCAGTAACCAAAAATATTGCGGTTTCACAAAATAGTATTGGTAATATTTATTTAGCTTTAAAGCAATATGATTTGGCCATCAATCAATTTAATAAATCCCTTGAAATTGAAAAAAGTATAGGTAATAAACTAGGCTTAGCTATTAATTATCACAATATAGGCTATGCAGAAGAAGCTAAAGGCAATTTAAGTTCTGCCTTATCCAATTTTCAGAAATCATTAGATTACAACAACATGATTGATTCTGAAACCGGACGCCTTATTTGCTATAATAGTATTGGAGAAGTTTATCTTAAACAAGAAAATTACGAGGAAGCAGAACCTATTATTAAAGAGGCTTTAAATAAAGCTCTAAATATTGACGACCAATACTATATTTCGGCTTCATACCTTAATCTTGGTCAATTAGAAATAGAAACCAACCAACTCACTTCTGCAGAAAAGCATTTAAAAAAAGCGCTCGACATTGCAACTTCTTATAATTTAAAATCTACTGTAGCAGAATCTAGCAAACTACTATCTGAGCTTAACCGAACCAAAAAAGATTTTGAAACAGCATTAAAATATTACCAACAAGCTGTTGAAATAGAGAACACCATATTAACTGAGCAAAATTTACAATATGTAAATGATATTGCAGTTGAATATGAAAATGAAAATAAAAATAACCAAATTAAAGCCTTAGCTTTAGAGAATGAATCTGTTCGTTTACGACTAGAGCGAAACAAACAGATCTTACTATACACATCCTTACTTATAGGAATAATAGGTGTCTCCCTTTTTATTATCCACAGAACAAAAGCTTTAAAACGAGACAAACATATTTTAACCTTAGAACAAGATATGTTGCGAAGTCAGATGAACCCTCATTTTATATTTAACTCGTTAAACTCCATTAAACTTTACATTATTAATAATGATAAAACTAATGCGGTTTATTACCTCAACAAGTTTTCAAAACTAATTCGAAAAATCCTAATGGCGTCAAAAGAGAAAGAAACATCCCTAAAAGACGAGCTCGAAACCATGAAGTTGTATATGAATATTGAAAACATTCGTTTTGATAATGAAATAAATTTTAACATTACTGTAGATCCAGCAATAAATACTGAAGCAACCAAAATACCCTCTTTAGTGCTTCAACCTTTTTTAGAAAATTCGTTATGGCATGGTTTGTCTTCAAAAGATAGCAACAAAAAAATAGATCTTATTGTAAGTAAAAAATTGCCCAATTTTATAACCGTTGAAATTATAGATAATGGTATTGGCAGAATTGCATCGCACAAAATTAATGAGAAGAAAAAACTAGAACGAAATTCTGTAGGTATAGATATCACAAAAGCAAGATTGGCTAATTTTTCAGAATCATTTCAAAATTCATACACTTTAGAAATTGAAGATTTGTACGAAGATGAAACCCCTTCAGGTACTAAAATAATCTTACACATACCAACAAAACTAAAGGCTAACATTACAATTTAAAGCCAAGCTTCAAAATTCTATTAGAGTAATGTAACACGTTTTATTTTCCGAAATTTTTCTCAGCCACTTTCTCCAATTCAGCATACCAATCTTCTCCAAATTTTCTAATAAGGGCTTCCTTTACAAACTTGTATATTGGCACTTGTAATTCTTTGCCTAAAGTACAGGCATCGTCACAAATTTCCCATTTTTCATAATTAACACCAGAAAACTCAGTGTATTCCTTCACTCGTATTGGATATAAGTGACAAGACACTGGTTTTTTCCATTGAATTTCTCCCTGATTATAGGCTTCTTCAATAGCGCAAAGTGCTGTTTTTTTCTCATCAAAAATAACATAAGCACAATCTGCTCCATTAATTAATGGAGTTTCAAAATCTCCAAAACTAGAGGTAATTGAAGTGCCTTGCGCTTCAATAGCATCAATCCCTTCTTGGCGAAGAAATGGCTTTACTTTTGGATAGATATCTTCTAAGATTTTTACCTCATCTTTATCTAAAGGCGCACCAGCATCTCCATCTATACAACAGGCTCCTTTGCAGGCTGAGAGATTACAAACAAAATCTTTTTCTATAATGTCTTCTGAGACTATGGTTTTTCCGAGTTGAAACATCCGGCAAAAATACTTAAACTTAACCGATATTTAATATTGCAAATATGTAATATTATCGCACCTTTGCAAAAAATTTCAAATCCACAGCGGATGTTTAGCCAATAAGATCATAAAAACCAAATACTTATAGCTATATTAAGAAACAATATAAAGATTAAAATCACAACGAAATGCAACTTAATTTTAAAGAAATATTTACAGCTTTTATGATCCTTTTTGCCGTAATCGATATTATTGGAAATATTCCAATTGTCATAGATTTACGTAAAAAAGTTGGACATATTCAAAGTGGAAAAGCCTCTATAATAGCAGGTGTAATCATGATTATTTTTCTTTTTGTTGGAAAAAGCTTGCTAAGTCTTATTGGTATAGATGTTAACTCGTTTGCTGTTGCAGGTGCTTTTGTCATCTTTTTTATTGCCTTAGAAATGGTTTTGGGTATTACGCTTTATAAAGACGATGAACATAGTGCTGTTACAGCTTCTGTTTTTCCATTGGCTTTTCCGCTTATGGCAGGACCAGGAACATTAACTACTTTATTATCGCTACGTGCAGAATTTGCCATTGAAAATATAATTGTTGCTGTAATTAGTAATGTTGTTGTTATTTATATAGTATTAAAAACATCTTCAAAAATAGAGCGCATCATAGGTACCAACGGAATTAACATTATAAGAAAAATATTTGGTGTAATTTTGTTAGCCATAGCAGTAAAGTTATTTGCCCACAACATTAAAGCTTTACTGGTTTAAATTTTTAAACATGAAAGTATTTACACTAATTCTATCCGCTATTGCATTAGCACTCATTATTTTTAATGCGACAAAGTTAAATTTTGAAGCGCTTTTTGAAGGAGAAAGTCAGACCGCACTAATTACAATTACGGCTGCGTTTTGTGCAATTATTTTATTACAGATTCTTAGAATTTCTAAGAAGATTGAAAAATTAAGCAAACAACGATAATGACTTTTGATGCTCTAATTATTGGCGGTGGAGCTGCAGGATTATCTTGCGCTTTAGTTTTAGGTTCTGCACAACACAAACCTTTTGCAGAAGGCAAGCACATTGGCATTATAATGCACCAAAAAACATCGCATTTACAAACCGCTTTGTTTAATAATGTTTTAGGATTACAAGCAGGTACGCTAGGTGCAGACATTCTAGAGGATGGTAAAAACCAATTAACAGATCTTTATCCGCATATCTCTCAGATTGAAAATGAAAAGGTAAATGCTATCGATAAAGATCACGGTGATTTTATAGTTACTACAAATCAAAACAGTTACCGATCTAAAATTGTAGTTGTTGCTGTAGGCTACACTAACTTAATGACCATAAAAGGTCTTAAAAACTACACAGAACCACACCCAAGAGCTGCTATTGAAAAAGATAGAATTTGGTTAAAAAACACAGATCATCTCATTGAAAAAAACCTTTACGTAGCTGGCACTTTAGCCGGTTGGAGAAGTCAATTTGCCATGGCATGCGGAAGTGGCGCACACGTAGCGACAGATATTTTAACGCTTTGGAATAATGGGAAACACACCAAAATTCACGATAAAATATAAGCGTTTAATTTTGTTTAAAGTTTGGATATTCTTTGCTTAATAAAATCACTTCTTGCACCATAATATCCTCTTTATTTATAATTTCTTCAAACGCATTATCATCAAATAACTGACGTGCAAGTGTGGCTTTAATAAGGCGTCTTATTTCGTCATTATAGGCTACAAACGTAATATTAGTACGTTCTTTTTTATTAACATATTCTTGAAAACGCACAACGATATCATCACTAACTTCAAAATTATTAATGAAATCGTATTTTGAAATATCTTGATATATACTGCGATCTTTATCTAATTCTTCAAAGACAAAATAACCAAAATGACCGCGTCGTCTTAGATAATTTATAGTTTCATTATCAAACAAACGATCAACAGGAACAAATACATCTGGGATGATGCCTCCACCTCCATACACCACTTTTCCTTTTGGTGTGGTAAACTTTAATGAATCATCAACTTCTATGCTTTTTTCATCAATCAGTTCTCCTGTCCTTAAACGCTTGTAATAATCTTTGTAATAGTTTTCACTATCTCCATTAGTATAAGGTCTTTGAATAGAACGCCCTGTAGGAGTATAATATCTAGAAACGGTTAGTCTTACAGCACTTCCATCTCCTAAAGCCATTTCTCGCTGCACCAAACCTTTTCCATAAGAACGTCTTCCTACTATTATACCTTTATCATTATCTTGAAGTGCTCCAGCAATAACTTCGCTTGCCGATGCAGAGTTTTCATTTATTAGAATATATATTTCGCCCTCTTCAAAATCTCCATGTTGTGTTGCATATATGCGTTCTTCTTTTCCTTTTTTGTCTTTAGTAAACAGAATCAGCTTATCGTCTTCTAAAAATTCATCAGCAATCTGCTCTGCAACACCCAAAAACCCTCCTGGATTATCCCTTAGATCTAAGGCTAGTTTTGTAGCACCAAGTTCTTTTAATTCGCCTAATGCCAACTTAAATTCCTTAAAAGTAGATTCTGCAAAACGATTCATTTTTATATAACCTAAATCGTCCGTTAGCATATAAGCTGCATCTACACTTTTAATTGGAATACTTTTGCGTTTTACTTCAAACTCTAAAAGCTCCTCTTCACCTTTTCTAAAAACTGTCAATTTGACCTTGGTGTTTTTATCACCTCTAAGCTTATTTCCTATAAAATCATTATCAAAATCAACTCCATACAGTGTATCTCCATCTGCTAAAAGAATTCGATCTCCACTCATAATTCCAGCACTTTCACTTGGCCCACCCTCTGTTGGTTTTACTACAGCTATAGAATCTCTATAAGGGTAAAAATTAATACCAATACCTACAAAATCACCTTTCATATTTTCAGTGATGCGCTGTAAATCTTCTTTAGGAATATACATCGAATGTGGATCTAAATTGTTTAAAATCCCATTAACAGTAACATCTACAATGCTATCTGTATTAACCTCTTCTACGTATTCGTAATCTATATAATCTATTAAACGGTTGAGCTTATTCTTTTTACTATTAGTTGAAAAAAGATTATCTGAAGTATCTGCAAAATTTAATTCGCCACCTATAATAACTCCTGCTGCAATTGCAACGCCTATAATTAGTGGTATGTATTTATTTTTAGTTGCCATACTATTTCCCATCAGAATGGGAATCTGCATTTAAGTCTTCTATTAACTCTAGTTCTATACCTGCTTTTCTTAAAAAATCAATTCCCGAACAATCCTTATAACCTTCATGATACACCACTCTTACAATACCAGCTTGATGAATTAGTTTACTACATTCCTTACAAGGCGACAACGTAATATAAAGCGTCGCTCCTCTACAAGATTGTGTAGATGATGCTACTTTTAATATAGCATTGGCTTCTGCATGTAACACATACCATTTGGTATACCCTTCATCATCTTCGCAATAATTTTCAAAACCTGTTGGAGTACCATTATAACCGTCAGAAATTATCATTCTATCTTTTACAATAAGCGCACCAACTTGTTTGCGTTTACAATGTGATAATTTCCCCCATTCTTTAGCTATACGTAAATAGGCTTTGTCGTAACGTAATTGTTTTATATCTGACATTAATTCTTGTTCTTGTACAAAGTATACTAGTTAGTAACGAAGATATAAGCTTAGTATTTTATAACCAATTTACTATCAGTTAAAATTTTACCAAACTTTTAAAATTTTACTTTAAAAAATCACTTTGCGTAATCATTGGAATTACCAATCCAATAACTATAGCTGAAAGCACCATCATCCAGTCACGACGTGAAAATCTAAATACCGTTTGACATAAAAACCCTATGAATAAAACGACAAATACGATAATGACTTGCGCAAGTTCAATACCTAAAGCAAATTCTATTAGAAGTTCCAATTTATTTTCTGATTGCCCTGAAAACATTTTAAATTCTCTTGCAAAACCCAAGCCGTGTATCAGTCCAAAAAATAAAGTTGTAAAAAATAGTAGGCCAAATTTATTCGTTTTAGATTTTTTACCTGCAGTAAACACGTTGTAAATGGCCATGATTAAAATAGTAATTGGTATTAAAAACTCTACTAACTCACCATTAATACTCACCACTCCATAAGCTGCCAAAACCAATGATAACGTATGGCCTAAGGTAAATGTCGTAACTAAGACCAAGACACGTTTCCAATCATTAAAAACATAAGGCACAGCTAATACCATTAAAAAAAGGATATGGTCATACCCATTAATATCTAAAACGTGGTTCATGCCGTATTGTACATTAAACCAGAAATTTTCTAACATAATTATTGTGTTTGGGAAAACCAAAGTTACAATTAAAATGCAATATGTTTCCATTAAAATAAAGTGAATAAAATTTGTATAATCCTATTTTCTTTCGGAATATTGTAACACACAAAGTTCAAATAACTTACTGAAATGTTATCAAGAAAGGTGGAGGGATTAGACCCATTGAAGCCTTAGCAACCCTTAAATTTATTAAGAAGGTGCTAAATTCTACTTAATTGGCGATTCATTTATCGCGAAATTGGATAGATAACCAAACCTAATTACTCATCTGTAATTACTACTCTTTATAACATTTTCTAGAAAATTGCGTCTACGACGTATTTGGTTTTTTGATATTATCAAATGATTAGAAAATGAGTTCCAAACACATTGAAACACAAGCCATACGCACACAGATTGAACGTTCGCAATACTTAGAACATTCAAGCCCTTTATACCTCACATCGAGTTATGTTTTTGAAGATGCTGAAGATATGCGTGCCTCTTTTGCAGACGAAAAACAACGGAATATCTACAGTCGCTATTCCAATCCAAACACTTCTGAATTTGTAGAAAAGGTATGCCAAATGGAAGGTGCAGAACGTGGTTATGCCTTTGCTTCTGGTATGTCTGCTGTATTTTCAACATTTGCAGCCTTATTAAATTCTGAAGATCACATTGTATCTTGTCGTAGTATTTTTGGTTCTACACAAACCCTATTTAATAATATATTGCCAAAATGGAACATCGCAACAAGCTACTTTAAAATGGATGAATTAGATACCATTGAAAGTCTAATTCAACCCAATACCAAAGTGATTTATGCAGAAAGCCCAACAAATCCTGCTGTAGATATTTTAGACTTACAACGTTTAGGAGATATCGCTAAAAAGCATGGACTTATATTTATTATCGACAATTGCTTCGCAACGCCTTACTTGCAACAACCTATAAAATTTGGTGCCGATTTAGTCATTCATTCTGCCACCAAATTAATGGATGGCCAAGGCCGCGTTTTAGGAGGTGTTGTTGTGGGGAGTTCCAATTTAATTCAGAAAATTTATTTGTTTTCTAGAAATACAGGTCCTGCTTTATCTCCATTTAACGCATGGGTGTTATCTAAAAGTTTAGAAACCTTAGCGGTTAGAGTCGATAGACATTGCGATAGTGCTTTAAAAGTTGCTACCTTTTTAGAGTCTCACAAGAATGTGAATGTTGTAAAATATCCATTTCTAAAATCACACCCACAATACGAATTAGCCAAACAACAAATGAAATTAGGCGGAAACGTTGTGGCTTTTGAAATAAAAGGAGGCATTGAAGCCGGTAGAACCTTCCTAAACTCCATTAAATTATTATCACTATCTGCAAACTTAGGAGACACTAGAACTATTGTAACACATCCTGCATCAACAACACATGCTAAAATACCAGAAGATGTACGATTAGAAACCGGCATCACTTCAGGATTAATACGAATTTCTGTCGGTTTAGAACATCCAGAAGATATTATTAACGATTTAAAACAGGCATTAGAAGATTAGGCAATGAATCCTTACTCAAAAGTTGAATAGTCCGATGGTCCCCTTGAGGGTACTTTAGGGGTGTTTTAAAAATTTAAAAGCTATGAGCAATATAAAAGACGAATTACAAAAACGCATATTAGTTCTCGATGGAGCCATGGGAACCATGTTGCAACAATATAACTTCTCGGAAGAAGACTTTAGAGGCGAACGTTTTAAGGATTACCCATCTCCTTTAAAAGGCAATAACGATTTGTTATCCTTAACCCAACCAAAAGCTATAGCTGAAATTCACGCTAAATATTTTGAAGCTGGTGCTGATATTGTGGAAACCAATACCTTTTCCGGAACCACCATTGCCATGGCAGATTACAACATGGAAGATTTGGTATATGAGTTGAATTTTGAATCGGCTAAAATCGCCAAAGAAGTGGCAGACAAATTCACAAAAGCAAATCCTGACAAACCGCGTTTTGTTGCAGGTAGTATTGGACCAACCAATAAAACAGCAAGTTTATCACCAGATGTTAACCGCCCAGAATATAGAGCCATTACGTTTAATGAATTACGTATTGCCTATAAACAGCAAGTAGAAGCGTTAATTGATGGCGGTGCCGATTTACTTTTAGTAGAAACTATTTTTGATACTTTAAATGCAAAAGCCGCTTTATTTGCCATTGAAGAAGTCAAAGAAGAACGTCATATCGCTATTCCAATTATGGTTTCTGGAACCATAACGGATGCTTCAGGAAGAACCTTATCCGGACAAACAGTAGAAGCATTTTTAACCTCAATATCACATATTCCCTTATTAAGTGTTGGCTTTAACTGTGCCCTTGGCGCGCAACAGTTAAAACCGTATTTACAGCGTTTATCTAACGAAACGAATTTCTATACCTCAGCACACCCAAATGCAGGATTACCAAATGCTTTTGGAGAATATGATGAAACACCAAAACAAATGCAAGGCTATATTGAAGACTACCTTAAAAATAACCTTATCAATATTATTGGCGGCTGTTGTGGCACAAGTCCCGCGCATATTAAAGCCATTGCAGATGTCGCAAAAAACTACAAACCAAGATTAATACAAGAATTAGCATAATGGCAGAATCTGATTGTAAGAAATACTTAACCTTATCTGGGTTAGAACCTTTAGTGGTAACACCAGACAGTAACTTTATTAATATTGGAGAACGCACCAATGTAACTGGTTCTCGAAAATTTCTTCGTCTCATAAAAGAAGAAAAATACGATGAAGCTCTAGAAGTGGCGAGAGACCAAGTCGATGGAGGCGCACAAATTCTAGATGTTAATATGGATGAAGGGATGCTCGATGGGGTTTATGCTATGACGACCTTTTTAAACCTCATCGCTTCAGAGCCCGATATTTCTAGAATCCCCTTAATGATAGATAGTTCTAAATGGGAAATCATTGAAGCAGGCTTACAAGTTGCTCAAGGAAAATGTGTGGTTAATTCTATTAGTTTAAAAGAAGGTGAAACACAATTTAAACACCACGCCAAACTCATCAAACGTTACGGAGCCGCAGTTGTGGTAATGGCTTTTGATGAAGACGGCCAAGCGGACACTTACAACAGACGAATCGAAATCTGTAGACGTTCCTATCATATTTTGGTGAACGAACTTAAATTTCCTGCGCAAGACATCATCTTTGACCCTAATATTTTTCCAGTAGCCACAGGTATGGAGGAACATCGCAGAAATGCGCTCGACTTTTTTGAAGCGACCAAATGGATTCGTGAAAATTTACCATATGCTAACGTTTCTGGAGGTGTGAGCAATGTGTCGTTTTCGTTTAGAGGAAACAATATCGTTCGTGAAGCCATGCACTCTGCCTTTTTATATCATGCCATTAAAAACGGTATGAATATGGGCATTGTAAATCCAACCATGTTAGAAGTTTACGATGAAATAGACAAAGATTTATTAGAGCGTGTTGAAGATGTTTTATTTGACAGACGTGAGGATGCTACAGAACGCTTATTAGATTTTGCCGAATCGGTAAAAGGACAAAAAAAGGAACACGAGGATAAGGTTTTAGAATGGAGAAGTCATCCATTGCAAGATCGAATTACACACGCTTTAGTAAAAGGTATTGATGCCTTTATCTTGGAAGATGTTGAAGAAGCACGATTGGCATCCGCCAAACCCATTGAAGTTATAGAAGGTCATTTAATGATTGGGATGAATGTGGTTGGCGATTTATTTGGAAGCGGTAAAATGTTTCTGCCTCAGGTGGTAAAATCGGCTCGTGTAATGAAAAAAGCCGTCGCTTATTTACAACCGTTTATTGAAGCTGAAAAAGACGGCAAACAAGAGTTCGCTGGTAAAATTTTAATGGCGACAGTAAAAGGTGATGTTCATGATATTGGAAAGAATATTGTAAGCGTTGTGTTAGGTTGTAATAATTACGAAATCATTGACCTTGGTGTTATGGTACCACCAGAAAAAATTATTGAAACCGCCATTAAAGAAAAAGTAGATATTATTGGTTTAAGTGGCTTAATTACGCCTTCGCTAGATGAAATGGTCTATGTTTCTAAAGAACTCGAAAAACAGAATGTAAAAATCCCACTTATTATTGGTGGTGCAACAACCTCTAGAGCGCATTCTGCTGTAAAAATTGCACCGCACTATAACAATACAGTGGTGCATATTAATGATGCCTCGAGAGCGGTAACGGTAGTTGGAAATTTACTTCAAAACGATAGTCGAATTTATAAAAATCAGATTAGAGAAGAGTATGATGCATTCCGTGAACAATTCTTAAAGCGTACCAAGAAAAAAGACTATTTAACGCTTTCGGATGCTCGAAAAAACAAGTTAAGAATCGATTGGAATACCTCTAACATCGTAAAACCTCAGCAATTAGGCATTCAAATTATAGATGATTTTGACATCACTAAATTGGAAGAATTTATAGATTGGTCACCCTTTTTTAGAAGTTGGGATTTACATGGCAAATATCCAGATATACTAACAGATACCGTTGTTGGAGAGCAAGCCACAGAGTTGTTTGCGGATGCTAAAATATTATTGAAACGTATTTTTGAAGAAAAGCTCTTAACAGCTAAAGCCATCTTTGGATTATTTGAAGCTAATACGGTTAATGATGATGATATTGAAGTGACAATCTCTGATGATTATACTGAACTTGATTCAGTGTCTCAGAAAGAAGGTCTCGACGGCACTCGACCAAACAAATTAAAATTCTTAACCCTTCGTCAGCAATCCAAAAAAGCCCAAGGCAAACCCAATATTGCACTAGCCGATTTTATTGCACCTAAAGCTTCAGGAAAACAAGATTATATGGGATGTTTTTGTGTATCCACGGGATTTGGAACAGCAGCATTAGCTGCCCAATTTGAAGCGGAACACGACGATTATAATTCCATTATGATTAAAGCCTTAGCTGATCGTTTGGCAGAAGCTTTTGCGGAATACCTACACAAAGAAGTCAGAACCAAACATTGGAGCTATGCAAAAAACGAAAACTTAACTAATGCCGATTTAATAAAGGAACAGTATAAAGGTATTCGTCCCGCACCTGGTTATCCTGCTTGCCCAGACCATTTAGAAAAGACCAGCATTTGGAAACTTTTAAATGTAGAAGAAACCATTGGAGTAAAACTCACGGAAAGTTTAGCCATGTGGCCAGCGGCGAGTGTTAGTGGTTATTATTTTGGAAATCCCGAAGCCAAATATTTTGGATTAGGAAAGATAAAAGAAGACCAAGTGGAAGATTATAGTAAAAGACGACACATAAGCATAGATGAGGCTACAAAATGGTTGAGCCCGAATATTGCAGATTAATAGAATTATAATTATAGACCTAGCAGGTTTTAAAAACCTTGCAAGTCAAAAAATAATGTCTATAAAAAATTAAGATTAAACATTAAAGAGATACCTGCTTTCGCAGGCAATAGTATGAAAGTAACAGACCATATAAAAAACGCGAACGGAAAAACACAATTCTCTTTTGAGATATTACCTCCATTAAAAGGGCAGCATATTCAGTCTATTTTTGACAATATAGATCCATTAATGGAATTTAAACCACCATTTATTGATGTTACCTATCACAGGGAAGAATATGTTTTTAAAGAAGTTGAAAATGGATTGCTAAAAAAACAAGTTGTTAAAAAACGACCTGGAACAGTTGGGATTTGTGCTGCGATTCAGAATAAATACGGAGTAGATGCTATTCCTCATATTTTGTGTGGAGGCTTTACCAAAGAAGACACAGAAAACTTCTTAATTGATTTGGATTTTTTGGGCATTGAAAATGTTATGGCATTACGTGGTGATGCCGTTAAAAGTGAAACCTACTTTAAACCTGAAAAAGAGGGTCATAATTATGCCTGTGAACTCGTAGCTCAAATTGATGATATGAATAACGCTAAGTATTTAGATGATGCCTTACAAAACAGCTCTGCTACAAATTTTTGTATTGGTGCAGCTGCATATCCAGAAAAACACATGGAAGCTCCTAGCTTAGATAGTGATATTCATTTCTTAAAAAAGAAAATTAAAAATGGGGCGACCTATATTGTAACTCAAATGTTTTTTGATAATCAGAAATATTTTGACTTTGTTGCTAAATGCCGAAAAGAGGGCATAACGGTTCCTATTATCCCCGGACTAAAACCTATTGCGACTAAAAAACAACTGAATCTAATTCCACACCGTTTTCATGTAGATTTACCAGAAGAATTAATTATTGCTATCGTAAAATGCAAAGACAATAAAGCTGTACGACAAGTAGGAATTGAATGGTGTATTCAACAATCCAAAGCGCTTCAAGATGCAGGCATACCTGTGCTTCATTATTATTCTATGGGAAAAAGTGACAATATTCAGGCTATTGCTTCTGCGTTATTTTAGATAAAAAATATATGTGTTTCTCAAAATTAAGGAACTACAATTGATGAATTAATCCAACATCCTATTTCTATGGTTTTACCAGACATATCTCTGAGAAATATGTCTTCTTTTGTTGGCGCTTTTGCTTCATAATTTGCCACATATTGATTCACTAATTTTTGTAATGTAGGATCTACCCTAGAACCTTTCTTTGCTTCTTTAGCAGCTAACCAATATACTGCTCTTTGATAAAAATTATCCTTACCACAATGCTTTGCGCTTTCACCATACATTTCGGCAATCAATACATGCGGATTTCCGTTCGCAGGATTTAACTTTAAAGCTTTATTAAAGTAGCCTCTTGCTTTACTATATTGTTTCTGTTTCTTAAGAATAACACCAATTCTTAGTGCTAATTTTGATTTTTTAAATGTATCTGTTTCTAACTCATAAGCCTCTTCTAAAAATTTAAAAGCTTCTGCTGTTTTATTCTTTTTAATTAAAATGGTTGCAACGTAAACTTTTGTATCGGCTGATGGTGACACCTCATCATATTGTTTTACAAGTTTTTCATAGAGTGCCGCTTCTGTGCATTCCTTATGATACATTCTACTTACAGCGCGTTTTAACCAAACAGCATCATTTTTATTAATTTCAAACGCTTTAGTATAAAGTGGAATTAAATTATCGCAATTGGCTTTTTTACTCAGTATTGCATCAATATTTCTCTGAATAAGTGCATAATTTTTAAGGTAGCTTTCATAGACTTTTTTTCTATTTTTTTCTTTTGAGGACAGTGCTTCTCCGCTTTCCATTTTTAAGACTAATTCATTTAATTTTTCTGAATAATTCTGAATTTCAACTTGAATTTTCTCGCTAACATCGTCATAAGTATTGAACAGTTCTGCATCTGTTTTCTTAGCTGCATCATACAAATCTACCATAACCGAGAAATAAGTATAAAGACTCTTAGGGTGTGTGAAGGTTTTTGAATCTGCTATAAATGCATTGTTAAAGCAATCATATAATTCATCATTGCTTTTCTTGAAGTTGTCTTTATAATCATATTGCAGCTGACAAATTTTAGCATCATACTCTCCTTTAGATGTTCTATTGGCAAAATAGTGTTGGCGCTCTGTCCATAAATTGATTAAGTCTTGAAGAAACTCTAATTTTAAATCGTCTACAGAATTTTCAATTTTATATTTTAAAATCTTTTCACCATCTATATAAATAGCTATATTTAAATTCGGACATTCAGTCCTTACATATAGCCAAGGCTCATAGGCAGCATCGTACTTTTTTGCCTTTACATTTTCATGAAAAATTGAAAGTTTAGTATTACATACTTCCTTTTGGGCA
Source organism: Winogradskyella sp. ECml5-4 (assembly GCF_036903175.1). Classification (NCBI taxonomy): domain Bacteria; kingdom Pseudomonadati; phylum Bacteroidota; class Flavobacteriia; order Flavobacteriales; family Flavobacteriaceae; genus Winogradskyella; species Winogradskyella sp. ECml5-4. The sequence continues at coordinate 125,974 of NZ_JAYJLF010000006.1, forward strand.
TTTATAGTCCCTAGACTACATATAAAAATAATACAAAAGAGGATGGATTTCTTTGTCATAATAAGGTTGTTTATAGTTAGTTACAAGCTATAAAGCCACAAAAAACATACCAAAGACCTGAAAAACAACATTATACGCTCACATACATATAACTTCCACAACACAATACATGCAAACAGATAACAAACAGGCTTTTAGACCAAAAACACTATTTCTTTTTGGTAAAAATATTCAAAGTTAGTCCCGAAATAATAAGTAAAATACCTACCAAACTCCAAATGGTATAAATTTCCTTAAACCAGACCAAGCCAATAATGATTGTAAAAATGACTTCAAGATATTTAAGAGGTGCTATTTGGTTGGTTTCTCCAGCTTGCATTGCTTTTGTCATATATAACTGAGCAAAATACCCAAAAACACCTAGACTTAACAATATAAGCCATTCTTCACCTACTGGATTTACCCAAGCATTAATTGATAAAAGCCCACCAATTACAGCCGAAATAATCATAAAATAATTGACCACCACCACTGGGTGATCTTCATTTCCTATTTTTCTAATGGTGATATAAACTAATCCTACAAAAACCGCAGAAACTAAGGCAAAGACCATCCCTTTAATTTCTAATTCGGTATCAAATCCTTTTAAAACTAACACTCCTAAAAAAGCCATTAAAAAAAAGAACCATTGTATAGGTTTTATTTTTTCCTTTAGAAATAATAATGCAAAAAGAGCGGCAAAAATTGGACCTATATATCGTATTGAAACAGCTGTACCCATTGCAATATACTTTATAGATAAAAAGAATAAAGTCATAGATATGAGCCCGAATATACTTCGCATTATCAATAGCCCTTTTTTATTTCCCAATAAAGAAATCTTATGTTTTAATAAAAATGGTATTGTAAAAAACAGAGAACCAATGGACCTAAAAAAGACAATTTGATAAACTCCAAAATTATTTAATGCCTTTACAAATACATTTAAAAATGTAAATGCTAGTGCACTAATTATCATGTATTTAATGGCTTGTTTCAAAATATTGATTATTGTAATTAATGCAAGGTTATAACTATTTTAATGTTTCTCTGTAAATAAAAAACATTATCTAAAATATCAAAGTAAAACCTTAGTTGCCTTTTAATAAATTTATTAGACTATTATACGAAAGTTGTTTTACCTCTTCAAGCGATTGATTACTGTCAATATTTAGTAATTCTATAGAAAGTGAATTTCCTTCAAATTGTGATTTTTGTTTATTTTCTGATGAAATAATAATGGCTCCTTCAATAGAACCATCGTTAAGATTTTTAATGTAGTTTAACTCCTTCTCATAAGAATTAAACGACTGATAAAACAGAATTCTATACCCAAATCTTTCTGCAGATTTCTGTAAATGGCATAGAGAATGGCTATAACATGCTTTGGTTACTTCAGGTAATATAACTGCAATAGACTCTGTTTTTTTTATTCTAAGAGAAACAGCATAATTATTAGGTACATAATTATGCTGTTTAGCTATTGTATTAATTGTTTTTCGTGTAGCTTCACTAATCTCAAGCTTATTATTTAAAGCTTTAGATACCGTAGATATAGAATATCCAGATAAAGACGAAAGTTCCTTTATAGTTACAGCAGACGATTTCAATACTTTTTATTTTAAATCTTTAATTATTGCTAATGCATTTCTCGTATCCGATTCTATTTTAGCCAAATCATAATTACCATCAGCATTTTTAGCAATAAGTTTAGAGCCCATACCAACACATGTGACACCTGCTTTAAACCAGCCTTCTAAATTTTCTTTAGTTGGAGATACTCCACCTGTTGGCATTATGCTTGTCCAAGGTTGCGGACCACGAATGGCCTTAACAAAATCGGGACCATAAATACCACCTGGAAACAATTTTACAACTTCACAGCCTAGTTCTTCTGCTCTACAGATTTCGGTTAAAGAACCACATCCTGGAGACCAAGCCACTTTACGTCTATTACAAACTATTGCAATGTCTTCTCTTAAAACAGGAGTTACTATAAAGTTTGCTCCTAAAGCCATAAAACGAGATGCTGATGCTGCATCAGTCACAGATCCCACACCCATAATCATTCCAGGTAATTCTTTAAGTACCCATTTATTAAGTTCACCAAAAACTTCGTGAGCAAAATCTCCTCTTGCTGTAAATTCTAATAATCGTGCACCACCATCGTAAGTAGCTTTGATTACTTTTTTACTAATTTCTATATCTGCGTTATAAAACAATGGAACCATTCCGGTTTGTTTCATAACATTTGCGACTTCTATTCTTGAAAAATTTGCCATAATTTTATCTTGCTACACGTCCTGAGGCATCACCACCCATTAATTTTTCTACTTCTGCTACAGTTACTAAATTGGCATCACCTTTAATAGTGTGTTTTAAACATGAAGCTGCAACTGCAAAATCCAATGCATTTTGGTCATCTTCAGGATATTTTAATAATCCGTAGATTAATCCACCCATAAATGAATCACCTCCTCCTACACGATCAACGATATCCGTAATTTGATACTGACGTGTTTCATACATTGTTTTACCATCGTATAACACACCTGCCCAAGTATTATGAGATGCTGAAATTGAACCTCTTAAAGTTGTAATTACTTTTTTAGCTCTTGGGAATTTTTCCATCATTTGTTTACAAACCGATAAGAACGCTTCCGCTTTTACATCGTGTCCATGTTTATGTACATCTAAACCTTCAGGATGAATATTAAAATGCTTTTCAGCATCTTCTTCGTTTCCTAACACAACATCACAATACGACGTTAATTCCGTCATTATTTTTTCTCTGTGTGCTGCATCACAATACGTCCAAAGTTTAGCTCTATAATTTAAATCTGTAGAAATAGTCACTCCCATTTCACTAGCAATTTTAACAGCTTCTAAACAAGCATCTGCTGCGCCTTGAGAAATTGCAGGAGTTATACCTGTCCAATGAAACCAAGCCACATCTTTAAACACTGCTTTCCAATCTACCATTCCTGGCTCTATTTCAGAAATAGCAGAATGTGCTCTATCGTAAACAACTTTAGACCCTCTACTTACTGCTCCAGTTTCTAAGAAATAAATCCCTAAACGGTCTCCTCCATAAATAATTTTATCTACACCAACACCTCTTTTACGCATTTCCATCATAGCACATTCACCAATATCATTTTTTGGTAAACGTGTTACAAAATCTACTGGTACACCATAATTAGCTAAAGACACTGCTACGTTAGATTCACCTCCACCATACACCACATCAAAACTTGATGCTTGTGAAAATCTTAAAAATTGTTGAGGAGCTAATCGTAACATGATTTCTCCAAAAGTAACTACTTTTTTCATCCTATATTTTAATTAAATATTGTTTTGGTTAATCGTTTAAGCAAACTTTTTAAAAATAAATCAAAACGATGTTGTTTTGATTTTTAAAGTTAAAACGATACTTTTGCTTAAACGTTTAAGCAAATATATATAAACTTGGGTGAAAAAAAAAGAATAACTATAAAAGACATTGCAAATGTGTTAAAAATCTCACCTGCAGCGGTTTCTAAAGCTCTACATGATGATTCTAGAATTAGTGCTAAAACTAAAGCTGCTGTAAAACGTGTTGCAAAAGAGCTTAACTACCAACCTAATCACTTGGCTAGTGCTTTAAGAAAAGGAAAAAGTAATCTAGTTGGTGTTATTGTACCAAAAACAAATAGCAATTTCTTTTCTTCGGTTGTAGAAAACATGGAAAGTGTTTTAAATAAAGCCGGTTATAATATTATTATTACGCAGTCTAACGAGTCATTTGAAAAAGAATGCCGAAATATAGACACGCTATTATTTACACAAGTGGATGGCATTATTGCATCTATGGCTAATGAAACTGTAGATTTATCTCATTACGAAAAAATTAAATCTAAGGGAATTCCATTAATTTTATTTGATAGAGGGGAAAACGATTTAAATGTAGATTATATTGGCATAGACGATTACCAAAGCAGCCATATGATAGTAGAGCATTTAATCTCTAAAGGTTGCAAACGTATTGCACATATTGGAGGTTTTAGACGCACTAGAATTTATAATAATAGAATTCGAGGTTATATTGATGCGATACATAAACACCATTTACCTCAAGACGATGTTTTATTAATAGAAAGCAATTTAGATCTTGAAGATGGCAGAATAAAAATGAAAGAATTACTTGCATTAGATCATCCGCCAGATGCCGTTTATGTTGCTAGTGATTACGCAGCCTTAGGAGCGCTTCAAGTTTTAAACGAACAACATATAAAAGTTCCTGAAGAAATATGTTTAGTTGGATTTGGTAATGAACCTTTTACGTCGTTAGTTAGCCCAACTATTACTACTGTTAGCCAACATAGTAAGCAAATAGGTAAAATTGCAGCAGAAACGTTTTTGAAACGAATTAACACCAAAAATTGGAAGCCTAAATTGGACAAAAATATTTTAAAATCTGAATTGATAGTAAGAGACTCTTCTAATAGAGACTTATCTATTAAATCGTCCTGATGTATTACCTTCTAGAACATTCATGACCTCATCTACATTTGAAAAATTAACATCACCTTCATAAGTATGCTTTAAGGCACTTGCTGCTGCAGCAAACTCCATCGCTTTATAATCATCAAAATGCTGCAAGCCATATATTAGTCCACCAGCAAAAGCATCACCTGTACCAATTCTATCTACAATATGTGTAATGTCTAAATCTTTAGTTTCTCTAAATTCATTACCATTCCACATTCTAGATCGTATTTTATGCCAAGAGGCATTAATTGGTGTTCTAATTTTATCAAATGTTTTTTTTATGCTCGGGAATTCTTTTAGTAATTGTTTACTTGCCGCAATAAAATCTTCGTTTGAATAATTGTAATTAGCACCTAAAACTTCATTCATTTCATTAATACCACCTATAAAAATCGTACAATAGTTTAATAAGTCTGATAGTGTTTCTTTTGGATTGGCACCATACGTCCACAAACCACTTCTATATGTAGGATCAACAGAAATTTCGACCCCTTTTTCTCTAGCTAATTTTAATCCTTCTTTTAAAGTAAGATAACCTCCTTCGCAAAGTGCTGGTGTAATTCCTGTCCAGTGAAACCATGTACAACCTTTAAGAGCTTTTTTCCAATTTACCATATTGGGAGTTATCTCAGAAAACGCAGAATGTGAGCGATTATAAGAAATTGAACTCGGCCGCATTACTGCTCCTACTTCGAGAAAATAGACGCCTAAAGGTCTATTAGAACGCACTATTGCTGATGTGCTAACACCATATTTTCTTAAATAAGATTTTGCTGTATCTCCTATAAAATCATTTGATATGGACGAAATATGTCTTACTCTGCCACCAAAATTTGCTATTGAAATAGCCACATTAACTTCTGTTCCACCAAAATAAAACTCTAAACGATTAGACTGCATAAATTTTTTATTCCCTAAAGGGGAAAGGCGCATTAAGACCTCTCCAAATGTTACCGTTTGATTCATAATTCGTTTTGTTTTCTATTAAATTTACAAAAAAAATAGCCTTTCTGTGATTGAAAGGCTACTCTAAGTATTTATAAAAAATTTGCTTGTTATATCCCTAAAGCTTGTCCACCACCAATTTGAATAGTTTCTGCGGTAATAAACGATGCATCTTTACTTGCTAAGAACGAAACAACGCCTGCCACATCTTCTGGCTGACCTAATCTCCCTAACATAATATTATTTGCCCATGAAGCGAAAACTTCAGGTTTAGTTGCCTTAATTTGTGCATGGAAAGGAGTATCAATGGTACCTGGTGATACTGCATTTGCTCTAATTCCATATTCAGCTAAATCTTTTGCTAATGCTCTTGTAATAGCATGAACTCCTGCTTTAGACGTACCGTAGATACCTGCTCCAGGTCCACCAGCAGTCCATCCTGCATTTGATGTATAGTTAATTATAGAAGGGTGTTCTCCTTTTTTCAAGAAAGGAATTGCTGCTCTTGACGCAAAAAACACAGAGTCTAAGTTTAATGCCATTACATTTCTGTAAAACTCAGTTGTCATTTCTTCAAAACGAGATCTACCACCTAAACCACCTGCATTGTTTACAAGTACATCTATTCTACCATATTTCTCACCAATCTTAGTGATATTTGAAGTGACTTGTTCTTCATTTGTAACATCAAAACCAAGATATTCAGCTGTAATTCCAGCATCTGTAAGCTGTTTTACTTTTTCTGCTCCTGCATCGTCATCAATACCATTTAAAACTACAGTATATCCATCTGTACCTAATCTTTTTGCTACTTCAAAACCTATTCCTCCTGTTGCTCCTGTTACTATAGCTACTTTTCCTTTATTACTCATTTTTATTAATTTAATATATAATTATGTTATACTTTTTTTGTCACTGGTTTCACTTTTGGGATAAAAATCCAAACACTTGCAACTGTTAATAATGCTAAAGTTGCTCCTATTATAAAAGCTGGCGTATAGTTTCCACCGCTTGTTAACCATGGCACTAAATAAGTTAATCCCGCAGCTGTAAGTTTAGCAGCCATACCAGAAAAACCTGCTAAAGAACCTACTGTTTTCCCACTAAAAAGATCACTAGGTAACGTCTGAACATTTCCTATTGCTGTTTGAAAACCGAATAAAATAACGGCCATTAATATTACAGCGGTTGTTGCACCCGGATTTTGCATATCTGATATATTCATATCTATAGCTCCTAGACCATTTAAAAAATGAATAACCTCTGTTTCAATACCTAATGGGTTTGACATCGCTAATAATGCTGGTAACATTACAAAACAACCAAGGGTTATTACCATTTTACGTGTTCTGTCAACGTTCCATCCTTTTTTTAGTTTATTTCGCGCTAAAATACCACCATAGTAAGCACCTACCATTGCACCGGCATAAGGCACCCAGCCATATAATGCCATTGACTTAACGTCCATAGCAAAAACTTCATTTAGATAAATTGGAATCCAGAAAACAAACAACCACCATATAGGATCGATTGCCGCTGACGCTAATATGACACCCCAACTTTGTTTATGTCCAAGTAACTCACCTGTATTAGGGTTATACTCCTGATCTTCTACTCCATCACCATCAAAGTCTTCATTTTTTTGTCCTGTTAAAATATATTCACGTTCCTCTTCTGTAATCCAAGGGTGATCTTTAGGTGCTGCTTTTACTAATATCCACCAAGGTATCAACCAAAGTAAGCCTGCTAAACCAATAAGAATAAATATAGCTTTCCAGCTAAAATATATTGATAAGGTTGCAATTAATGGAATGGATATAATTCCGCCAATAGCTGCTCCAGAATTAAAAATTCCTTGTGCAAGTGCACGCTCTTTAGTAGGGAACCATTCTGCGTTTCCTTTAGTTGCACCAGGCCAGTTTCCTGCTTCTGAAACTCCTAATATTGCACGGAATATCCCAAAACTTAAAATACCATTAGCAAAAGCATGTAATGCTGTAGCAATAGACCAAACACCTATTGAGAGTACAAATCCCATTCGTGTACCAACCCAATCGAAAATCTTACCAAATATGGCTTGTCCAAAAGCATAGGAAAAAACGAAAATAATAGAAATTAGTGCATATATGGCTTTTGTTTCATCTGCTGTGTGTCCTGGATACAAGTCACTAGCAATTTCTGGCCAAAGAACACTGAGTGAAGTACGATCAATATAATTAATAATCGTAGCGATAGCAATTAAAGTAACTACCCACCATCTTAAACCTTTTATTTTATTTCCTGCTTTTTTCATTTACTTGAATTACGATGATTTTTTAATGTTATAGCAATATTGGTATAACACATTAAAGTGATCTTTCATTTTTTGTTTTGCTAATTTAGGATCCTGACTCTTAATTGCCTCGTATATAGCGATGTGCTCTTCTATACCTTGATTAGCTAAATTTTTATCACACACATGATATTTTTCGAAATTTGTTATAATTTTTGGTGTTATTAACAACATAAAATTATTCATAGTACTATTTCTACTCGCTTTAGCTATAGCTAAGTGAAATAATAAATCCTCTTGTACGGCATCTTCACCTGCAATAACTTTTTGGTTATAAGCCTCTAAAGCTTCTTTCATTGTTTTAAGATCTTCATCAGTTCTTCTCAATGCTGCTAAGCGAACTGTTTTTAGTTCTAATAAAATCCTAGTCTCAACTAAAGATTTAAAACCTGGTTCTTCTAATCTTAAAATATCATCTATCATTCCATTCATCGCAATGACACCAATATTAGCAACAAAAGTTCCACTTTGAGGTTTAGACTCTAAAAGTCCGTAGAACTCTAGTTTTTGAATAGCATCTCTAACATTACTCCTTGTCACTCCAAATTTTTCTGACAACATCCTTTCTGAGGGCAATTTGTCGCCAGGTTCAAGATTTTTAAGATTTATATGATCTCTTATTTTGGAAATAATTGTTTTTTGTAAATTTTCACCATCTGTTTTTGCTAATATTTCTAATTTCATATCTTACTTTTTAAATTGGTTAGCCAGTTTTAACAGGCTAAATTTATGCAAATAATATGCAAATACAACATCTTAGAGGCTATTTAATAGTCCTTAAAGAATTCCACTTACATGACATTAAAAAGTAGAATTCAATAAGAAACTAACTCAACTATTTTTTTTCTAATGACTAACTTCTAATTCGTAAAATTTTACTTTAGCAAAGGCTCCTTCATCTCTAGATTGAAAGTAATTACCTGCTTTAAAATAATTTTCAAATACTCCCCATTTTTTTATGTGAATACTTTCATAAGATTTATACTCTGTATTGTTTAAAACAATAAGCATTTTACCTTCTGAAACCCGAACCTCTAAAGTAAATTTCTTAAACCCAACTTCTTGTTTAAAATTAAAACCATCATCATCATCCCATGCGTCTTCATGTAATATTTCGGTATCTGAAGCATTTAAGTTTTTTAAGATTTTAGTTTTTACTCGTATTTTTCCTTTATCCCAATATATTTTCAATATCGGAGGTGCATTATTATCATCTTCACCAATTAAATCGCGTTGTTCATTGGTTAACCTTCCATGAATTTGCATTATGATAACGCGATGGTATTTACCATCTGAATCTCTAGTGACTTCTTCCATGGCAAGTTTACCTTTCATAGTTCCGCCTTGCTTAAACGTCCAATTGGTATTATTATCACCAGGTACCATTTGCTCTCTTAATTCTGACCTCGTGTACTTTGTATTTCTGGTCTTAGAATCTGTTGGCATGGCATGAAATACAATTGCTCCTTTTGTAGAATCTATATACATATAAGGTTTTGCAATATCCATTTTGGCAAAATCCAAAATCTCTGGCGGCTCTATTTCGTATGGCTTACCTTTTTCATTTGCCACTGGTAATGTTACTTTCCAATGGCTAAGGTCTATTTTTGGAAGCTTTGCTTTTTTCTTTCTCCCTTTCTTCTTTTTCTTTTCAATTTTTTTATCCGATTCTGTAACGTTACTTTCCGTGTTTTGGGAAGTGACATTAGCAGATACAAATGCTATCAGTAAAAAAACTAATATTTTTTTTCGGAAATTTTTCATATTACTATAATGATTAGTCTACTGGATATACTTTCACATTGTCCACATAAGCATCAACATCTGTAACACCATAAATAAGTATTGCAACTTCACCTGTTGCATTTGAAGTAAAAGGAATTTGAACTGTTGTAAAAACCGTTTTCCCTAAATCTTCATCTCCAACAAACATAGCTAAAGGAGCAGCATCAAAACTAGCAATGGCATCAGCACCATCATTAAAATGACCATCTATAATTCCTCCAATGATTCTATTATCGCCTGGAGCCTGTGTACCATCATTTTTTATAGCATATTCATATTCTAGAATATAATCAACATTAGGTGAAACTACTATTGCTTGATATGCGTATCTGGTATTAGAACTTAGATAAGCACCTGCAGAAGTACTCATTGTCCATTTAGCTCCTTTGGTTTTAGATCCATTATCTGAACCATCATAATTTAACCACGATCCATCAGAACTAGCATTAAAAGGATTTGTTGTACCTCCCGAGAATGTATCAAATTTCCAATCGCTAGTACCATCTGTAAAATCTCCATTTATAATTTCAGGAGTAATAGGTACAAACACATCTAAAAGTTCAACGTCTATAGTTACCGTATCCGATGCTCCATTAGCATCACTAGCTGTTAATGTCACAGGATAAATACCTTCTACTGCTGGGAATGTATAAACTGGATCTTGTTCTGTTGAGGTATCTCCTCCACCAAAATCCCACAAGTATGTTGTAGATTGAAAAGAAAGATCTGTGAACTGAATAATATTAAAATTAACAGGGTCTGGAGTGTATGAAAAGTCTGCTGTTGGTAAAACAGTATCAACTTGAGAACCAGCTTCTGGCAATTCAAATTCGTAAGCGCTTTCACAGCTGTTATAAGTCACAGCTGTTATTAAACACAGGAACAGTACTGTTACTCTGTGGAAAATATTTGTTTTATTTTTCATGTCTTTAACAATTTAGTTTTTTAATTAATATCCAGGGTTTTGGCTTAAAAGACCACCACTTAAATTTATTTCTCTTGATGGAATTGGTAATAATAACTGTCTAACATTATAGTCTGGATAGTCCATTTCAGAAGCATGAGCACTTAAAACAGCATCAGCTACGCCAAACCTAACCAAATCAAAGAAACGTTGATTTTCGAAAGCCAACTCTACACGTCTTTCTGCAAGTAAAGCCGTTTTAGTAAGTACTGAAGGACGATCTGCTTCTGCATCAAAACCTGCTCTTACTCTAACTTCCATATAAGAGTCTATTGCAGCAGCATCTGTTGTTTCAGAACCACCAGCTAAAATAGCTTCTGCATGCATTAATAATACATCTGCATAACGTAAAATAATCCAATCGTTACCGGCTTGTTGAGGACTTCCTCCGTAAGTAGGTGGATTAGCTGTAATATCTGAGCCTTCAGGTAAAAACTTGATGACCTCACTGTATTGAACAAATGTTTTAAAAGAAGCTTCTGTTCTATTACCACCGTATAAAGCAAAATCTGCAATAAGATTATCGTTAACTACATTTAAGCCATCTTCTCTTCCTTGGCTATTTGTCGTTGTAAATTCTGCAGAAAAAGCTTGACTTTCATTGGCATCTCCAGTCATATATTGAATAGCAAAAATAATTTCATCATTTAATTCGTCATAAAACACATCACTAAAATTATTCTCTAAAGCAAAACCACTCCCCATGATATCTAAACATAATTGTGCAGCTTCTCCATAATTAATTCCTTGAGTTAAGTACACTTTAGCTAAAAGGCCTTGTGCTGCGGCTTTTGATGCTCTAGATTTGTAAGTATTATCTAAAACGTCTTTTGCTTCTACTAAATCTAAAACTATTTGCTCATAAACCTGAGCTTTAGCTACTCTAGTAAACAATATTTGATCTTCTTCTGGTCCTACTACAGAAGTTACTAAAGGCACATCACCAAACAGCCTTACTAAATTGAAATAAGCATAAGCTCTTAAAAATTTAGCTTCAGCAGCATATTTAGCTCTGTTAGCTTCGTCTGCAACATTAATATGAGTCAATACATCATTTGCTCTAAAAATAATTTGATACATTGATTGGTAATAATCTTCTGACTGTGCATTTGTAGCATCGATTAAATATCTATGAAAATCTGCTTTAGAACCTTCAAATGTTTTACCTCTAGTGTTATCTGTACGATGTTCCGTTAAAAGGTATTCTACTTGAACACCTCTGTTTGATCTCTCATAACTCGTATCTGTATTTTCATTAACACCTTGTATAGCGTCGTAAATCCCAATAATACCAGTTAATACATCTTGATCTGAACTGTAATATGCTTCTACAACAATTGCAGTATCTGGTAATGGATTTAAAAATTCTTCAGTATCACAGGAAATGAAAACAAATCCTGTTACAGCAAAAATTAAATATTTTATATGTTTCATAATTTGGTGTGTTTTACTTTTAATTAAAAATTAACGTTCAAACCAAGTGACATGGTTTTAAATATTGGCGTACCTCCTCTTTGAGCTCCATAAGCCCTAGGATTATCATCATCTACAAACTCTGGGTTAAAACCTTTATAGTCATCAGAAGTAATATAAAGTATATTCTGAGCAGTAGCATATACTCTTAATTTTTCTATACCTAATTTAGATGTTACAGTCTCTGGTAACGTATAGCCAATATTTATATTTCTCAAAGAAAAATAGCCTGCACTTGAAATGACATCGTCTGTATGAACTCTTTGCTGTAAGAAAGAAGTGTGAGGTATGATACCTGCGTCAACAACTGCTTGTGGACTTGTAGTAGCACCTTGCCAAAATGTCCCAAAGTATTGATCACCTATGTTTTTTACTTCAGCACCTTGACTTCCTTGAATCATAAAAGAAAAATCAAAATCAAATATTCTAAATTCATTAGATACACTCCATACAATCTCTGGATATGGATCTCCTAATATGGTCTTATCTTCATCTGTAATTAAACCATCACCATTTAAATCCTTAACAATAACATCTTCTGATGCACCATTAATAGGAATCCAAGGAGAATCATAATACTCATAAGCTAATTCTTCATCTACAACATAACCATAAAATGAAGATATTGGGTTTCCTACAGAGTTAATCCATTGTGAATTTCTACTAAAAGTATCTTCTAATAATGCCCCATCTGAATCCCCCAAACTTAGTAATTCGTTTTTGTTAGTAGATGCTATGATAGTAGTACCCCAAGAAAAATTCTCTTTAGAGATGTTTTTAGTTCTTAATTCAAACTCCCATCCACTATTTTGTACTTCACCTAAGTTTACAATTCCAGAATTAAATCCTGTTGCATAAGAAACAGGGTTTTCTAATAATAATTTATCACTTGTTCTTTTATAATAATCTACTGATCCAGATATTCTATTATTTAAAAAGGCAAAATCTATTCCTGGATTAAGTTCTTCTGAAGCTTCCCATTGTAATAATGCATTTGCTATATTTAGCGCAGATACACCTGCAGTAACACCACCTTCTGTAATAGCATTATTATTATCTAACAATGCCAAGTAAGGCCATACATCTGTAATATCATTACCTGTATCAAAATTCTCACTTCCGGTAAGACCGTAACTAAATCTAAGTTTTAAGTTACTTAAGAAATCACTATCTCTTAAGAAATTCTCTTTAGATATATTCCAACCAACAGATACTGCTGGGAAATTACCCCATTTTGAATCTACTCCAAAAACAGAACTTCCATCTCGTCTAAACGAAGCCGATAGTAAATATTTATCAGCGTAAGCATAGTTAACTCTTGCAAAATAACCGATCTTTCTTCTTACAAGGCTTATTTCTTCAATTTCAGAATATAAAGTTGCTCCTTCTAAGTTTTTAAGTAAATCATTAGAATATCCACTACCTTCTATTTGACTTTGATCTGTTGTTCTAGATTGTATAGAAAAACCTGCCAAAACATCGAATTCATGATTTCCTATTGCTTTGCTGTAATTTAATGTATTGTCTGAAATAACTCTAGTTCTATCTCTGTTTTGTAAACTATAACCAGCTCTACTTGCACCATCTCCGTGGTGTTTTGTACCATCCCATCTTGTTCTTTTACGAAAATCTAATGTAACACCTAATGATGTTTTTGCCTTAAGACCATCTAAAATTTCATATTGTAAATATGTAGAACCTAATAATTTGGTATTGTACTCATAATGCTCTCTTTCTACATATTGAGCGTATGCATTTGAATCTCCTGTAGTACGTGGTCTAGAACGACTACCATCTCCATTCACATCTAAGTTTCTCAAGTGATCTTCCTCAAAATAATCTCCTACTTTAACATCTGGGAAGTAATAGTTATCATTTGGATCGTCTTGATTCACAAACTGAAGCGACTCTTCTGTATGATATATTGGCAACCAAGGAGATTGTCTTAAAGGGTTGTGAATAGAAGTTGGTAAAGCTCTTCTTTTTGAATACGAAGGAGTGGCATTAATTCCAAATTTAAGATTTTTGGTCAATTTGGTATCCATTTTTAACCTTCCTGTAAATAACTTATAGTTATCTGTTATAACAACACCTTCATCTTCAAGAAAACTAAGAGACGCACTAAATTTAGTATCCTTAGTACCTCCTCTTGCAGAAAAAGAATGACTTGTAATAACACCTCCATCAAAAAATACTTCTTGCCAATCTCTATCAACACCAAGTGTTGACACTAATAATTGTGCATATTGTGTCGTATTAGAAAGTTCTCCAGTTGCAGCCAATTCTTGAGCTGCCCAACCTGAAACACTCTTCTTATAATCGTCACTTTCAAATGCTTCTTTCCATCCTGTGTACGTATCGTAACTAAATTTTGTTTTTCCTTCTTTACCACTCTTTGTAGTAATTAAAATTACACCGTTAGCTCCTTCACTACCATAAATAGCTGCAGATGCTGCATCTTTTAATACTTCAAAAGATTCTACATCATTCATATTTAAAGACCCAAGAAAATCAGAACTCACAACGATTCCATCTACTACTACAGCAGGTCCTGAATCAGCAGCAATAGATCCAAAACCTCTAATCGTGATTGTTGGTGCCGCACCAGCTTCTGCTGAAGTTGCTTGAATATTAACACCAGACACTTGGCCTATTAAAGCATCATCAACTCTAGCTACTGCTATTTGATCTAAATTTTCGTTCTTTACTTTTGATACAGAACCTGTTAAATGACTTTTCTTTTGTGTACCATATCCAACAACAACAACCTCATCTAACGTATTTGTGTCTTCTGCTAATTTTACATTAAGTGTTTTTTGGGCCTCAATAATTACGGTTTGAGTTACATATCCTATGTATGAAAATTGTATAACATCTCCACTTTTAACTTCTAATTGATAATTCCCATCAAAATCGGTCGATGCTCCTTTCGTAGTACCGACAACAATAATATTAGCTCCAGGAATAGGCATATTATCTGCCCCAGATATCACTGTACCCTTGAGGATATAGCTATCCTGAGCAAAAATCATTACACTAAAAAACAGTGCAACAATTGTAATGAGTTTAACTTTTAAATTCATAATTCATTGTTTAAAATTAGATTGTTTATTTATTGGCTTGTTTTATAACTTCAGTTACTTGCTTAACACATTAAAAATGGCAACAAATTCTATGTTATTTACTGGAAAACCAAATTGGTTAACCAGATTGGCAAACCAAATATATACAAAATTTTGTTAAATACAACGTTTTCGTAAAATTTATATGTTAATTAAGCAAATGTTTAGGTTAAAATAGCAAACATTCCATTTAAAAGCTAAAACCCATTACCACTCTATAAAGCCCATAGAACACGTCTGGCCGTTTTTTTTGTAGTTATTTGTCTCCAAAATAAGACACCTCACCACCACTTAAAAAATCTTCTCTTACTGGACTAAAAGTATCAATTAGTTCTCCTTCTTCTAGGCAAACTGCGCTATGTAGTAAGTTAGGCTCAATATATACACCATCTCCTGCTTCTACAATTTGTTTTTCTCCATCAATTTCAAATTCAAATTTACCAGAAACACAGTAGGTTGCTTGCGTATGAAAATGTTGGTGTGGCGCACCTAATGCTCCTTTGTCAAATTTTACTCTTACCATCATAATTTGGTTATCATATCCTAAGAACTTTCTAGATACTCCTCCTCCAAGTTTTTCCCATTCCATGTCTTTTGTAACAATGTACTTTTCGCTAAATCTTTTCATAATTTTTATTGTTTTGTATGTTTTATTTAAAATAATAAGAACCTGACCACTCATAGTTCTTACCGTTAATTTTTAATGTGTGTTTGGCGTCTTTAGCGGCATTATCATTTGATAGTATAAAAACTCTAGAAACGCCTGATTTAAATTCCAATTCTAAAGCCGTATACGCTTTATTAGCTACTACAACTTTTATAGCTTTAAATTGACTATATGCCATGTTGGCTTTTTCGGCTACAGGATCGTAATCGCCATGCGATTCTATAATGGAAGCAAACACCGTTGATTTCGTATTTTTCTTGCTAATGATTATTGCGGGATCTCTTCGTAAATTAAACTTAGGGTCGTTAGCACCAATTCTCGCTAAAATAATGTCATCATTATTTGAAGTTGCAGATGTTATACTGTAAAAGGTTCTATTATTTAGCCATGTAAACTGAATATGATCTGCTTCCGCTTTCCCTTGAGCTTCTTTCCATAAGTGCTGATAGCCATTTTTATCACTTAATTCCGCCAAGTTTTTTTCAGCCTTATAGTCAAAACTTGTTGAAATTATTTGTCCAAAATAATAATACGGAAAGTCATATTGGTTTTCTTTTTCTGAACTTACTTTAAAAAGATCTAGGACATATGGTTTTTTGTGTTCTGCATCTTTAATTAACAACATCGTACGATGAAAATTAGTACCTGGATGAGCATTGGTTTCTTTGGCACTCATAATTTGAACATTCGGATTTGAAGCATCGAATAAATATTTTTCAGAATGATTATTACTTCCTACTGCAAAATCATAATTAAAGTGTGAGGTTTCATTTTGAGTGACAGTATTATGAGCAATAGTATGCTTTGCAAAGGTTTTATTTTCCTTTAAATAGCCACCACCGTTTTTTTGCTCTACGTTCACAAAACGAGACAAACCGTAATCTTGTATAACTTCCTCTCCGTCCTCATATAGTGAAAACGATAATTTATCGTAATGTCCATGACTTAAGCCTTGCCCTGTATATTTCATTACTAATCCTACGGTATTATTATCATCGTTATACCTTAATATTCCTACAGCTCCTTCATCTCCTTTGGCTCCATCTGTTAATTCCATAGATTTTTTAATGAATGGTTTTTCCTTACCATCCCGTAAACCTATAGCAACATCTAAACCAGCCGCATTTAACTGCACTGCATTTTGAGCTTTTGCTACAGAGAGTAATTCTGGTTTTTGATTTCCGTAGTGATAGGCAATATCTACAACTGACACCAACGAAGAGGTGAAGTAAGACATTCCTTTTTGACCATCATTTAAAGGGAAAAATTCACCATTTGCATCCGTTAAATTTAGAAGGGCATCTACAGCTTTTAAAAGCACACCATCTTTATATTCAAAAATCTTTAATTCTGGCTTTTTATTTTGGAGTGCTTCGGCAAATATCATAAATGGATACATAGCATAACGTTGATAATAAGGGCCTTCTGTATAAAACCCATCAGGAGAAAAAGGGCTATCTAAGTTTGATAAAAAACCTGCTTTTCCGTCTTTATCATAAATATAACCACCATCATTATCTAAAGCATTATTGTCTATATCTATGTTTTTAAGTCCATATAATGCCCGATTTACTAATTCGTCATCATCCATAACTAAACCAATCATACCAACTGAAACATTTCCCCAAGTACTATGGTTATGAATACGGTTAAAATATTTTGGAGTTTCTATAGATAAGAAATCTGCATATGGTCTAAAAAAGCTTTTATTTAAATAGTCGCTCTGTTCTTTTGGCAACCAATCGTAAATACAATCGTAGGCTTGACTTGTGTATGTTAACCAATTTGAATCGTTGAGACATTGCCAGAAAAATTTGCCTCTCGCATAAGAACGTTCTTGAGGGTGCCGATTTAAGGTTGGATATAATTTTGCATATTCTAACAACATATCTCTTACATAAATAGCATATTTTTCATCTTCTAAAAGCTGAAATAAAACACCAGCTTTTTGCATATTTTTATAGTTTAAAGTATGCTGAGTATGCGTGTAACCTCCTGCCATATCTTTAGGAATTGGCACATCTATACCTGCTTTTATCGCCAAATCCACGTCTTGTTTTACAGCAGCTAAAGTAGCGTCAAAAACAGGAACATTTCCTAATTGCGATTTTATTTTAGAAACACTATTTTGGGTGAGTATTAAGTTTGGGTGACTTCCGTTTTGGTTAGCAATATTGCTTTCAGAAACAGAACTACGTTCTTCTTTACAAGAGAAATTAGAAAACAAAAAAACGATTGCAAGAAAAGAGAAAATAAGATGATTTTTCATACAAAATTGGTTTACCAAATTGGTTTACCAATATACGAGTTTTTTGAGGTTAACCAAAAAAATGTATTAACAATTAACACAAAACTATATTAAATTGCTCTCTTATTCTTAATTTGATTTTAGAACATGTAATTAGAAAGGCTCAAAAAAACTATAATTACACCAAATAAAAACGACAATCTTAGTGCTTAAAGCCAACGACTATTTATTAGGCGAAGTTCCTTCTCCTACTGTTGCTTCTTTAAACCAAACTTCAGCATAGCATCCATTTTCGTATTGCTTTGCTATATCTCCATTATAAATTTCGGCTCCTGTGCTCCAAACCATATTATCCTCAGGCTTTTTACCGTTGGTTTGATTATATGCTCCTTGTTTAAAATAATTTATTTCTCCAGCATAAGCATTTTCACGCTCTACTCCATCACGACCTATAGAGGCATATAAAGTCCAAATTTGTTGAGGAATAGCTTCTTTTGTTGTAAAATCTGATTTTAATAAATTTTTAGTAAACGTTTTGGTTTCGTGATTTTCACTTGTAAAGGTTAAATACATTATACCTTTATAAACATTTACTTCATAACTAAATTCTTCACCTAAGGCAATTCCATCTATTGGTTCTGCAGGATAGGTCTCTGGACTTGTACCAACAACCGACATATCATAACCCCAAACTGCTGTAGAGTAATCCCATCTTTTAGAATTATCACCTGCCGTATTGATTTCATAATTCCAAAAAACAGAACCTTTTGTGTGTCCTGGAAATTTTTTATAATAGATTTTTAAAGGTTCATTTTCATGACCTTCATCACTATGTATTTGACCAACAACTACAGAATATGATGCTGCAACTCTAGCGTCTCCTGAAACTGAAACATGTTGCACTTTTAATGTTCCTGTTAATTTACCTCCAGTTTCGGGCACCCAATGTTTTTTTTGCCCTAATTCTGTTCTGGTGTTACTTGAAGTACGAGAAGTAATACCTGAATTAGGTGTTTTATATACTACCCAATCCCTATTGTGTTCGTTTTCTACATAGAAAAAATCCTTTTTATCATAGCCAACTAAATCTTTAACACTAGTACCATCACCTAAAAGAATCTTCCATTGATCCATAAACGGAATAACATCACTTGGGTATTTTTTTACTATTTCAGTTGTTTCTTCAGCTTTTATTTCTGATGATGTTCTTTCGTTTTTACACGATACAATTGTTAAAAGTATAGCGAAGGTGAATAGTGTTTTTTTCATGTATAGAATAATTTAGCAGTTAGATTAATACATCAGCGTCATAACTAAGTTTTCTTCTGTCTTAATTTGCCCTGAATTGATAAGGGTATTGTTTGACTCAACATTGTTTTTTGCTCCCCAAAGAATGGAAACAAATTTCACCTTATTGTTTTTAAAGGTATTATTATTAATATTCACATTTACAATTCCGTTATGGTTTAACAATCTTTGGTTTTTCTCTTCTGATCCACTATTTGTAAAGGTACTGTTAGTAATTAAAAGATTTCCTCCAATAGTAGACTCGTCGTAACCACCTCGATAATAATCAACAACATTTTGTTTTACGTTATTAAAAGTACAGTTATCAATGGTTAAATACTCTGTGTTATAATCTCCTCTGTCCTTTGTTTCTTCAGATAATTCGATACCATTTTCACAATCAGAAATTGTAGTGTTTTTGAAAGTGATCTGTTCTGAAAACGCTTGTTTGTAAACTCTTAACGCGTAATTAAAATTGCTGATTTCAGAATCTATAACTTCTAAACCAAAATGATTAGACATATTTTCTTTTAAACTAGCAAATGCATAATTTGAAGTGTTACCTATTAGCTTAATGTTTTTAACTGTTATTTTCCCATAAGGGGTTAAAGAAAAAGCAGGTGTATTTGCAGCTCCCTCGTATACTATTTCGGTACTACCTTTAGATTGAATAGTGATGGTTTTATCAATAATTAAAGATTCTGAAATCTTAAAAACTTCAGCATTTAATTCTAAAATATCCCCATTTTCTGCGTCTTTAAGTTTAGCCACTAATTCTGAAGCATTTGATACGCTATGCGTTTTAGGGTCTCTAATTTCTACTTCATTTGAATACCAATCTGCACCGTAATTGGCTTTATTCAAAATATCTAACTTGATATTTTCTACATCTAAAATCGCCCCCACCTGATTTGACTTATCTCTTGAATTTCCTAATACATCTTCAGTGATTGTTTCAAAATCAAAACCGTTATAAACCTCAACATCACTAAAACCAGAAACTGGAGCAGAAATATCTGAACCTATAGGCGTTAGTGTTAATTTTTTTGAAGTTAATCCGTCTCTTTTAGAAAAATCTACTCCATTATTATCTATAATATTGCTTGCAAAAGTTACACCATCAGCTTTATCGTGCTCAATAATTGGATTGGCATCACCAACAGAATTATAGATAACATTATTTACAACTTCTGTTCTTAATGGCCTAGCGGAACGAATTTCTGATTTAGGTAATACATCAGCTTGCGAAATATTAGTACCCACCCCAAACTGCCAAGGCGAATCTGAATCTATAAACGTATTATAAGCAACAACCACATCTGTTACCTGATTATACCTATTTAATGGCGACTTTGGTATTCCGTTCATAATTGCTATTGGACTTCTAAAATTCTTTCCTTTTATTTTATAAAAAAGATTATTTGTAATCCAATGCCCTGTATTAATAATTCTTATTCCACCATATTGGTCGTTTACACCATCACCAATAAAATAATTACCATCAACAGTAACGTAGTTTCCATGACGTGTTACTACAGAGCCTTCACTTTTATAAAACACATTATTTTTAATGATGTTGAAGTTAGTTTTGCTTGATATAATTTCAACTTCACCATTACATTCTTCAAATAGATTATTGGCAATTGTTGTATTACTTGGACTCATAGATGTAAAACTGCTTCCTAATTGAATGGTTTCACCTCTTGCACCACCTTTTCTAGGTCTTGGCCCAAAATGATTGTTTATAATGTTATGATAGTTTCTTATACTTTGATTCCCTTTAAGATCTACCCTAACTGTTGGTCCGCCATTAGTTTTACCAGCAATATAACAGTTACTTAATTCATTTTGCTTTCCGTAAAACTGCACCCAAATATTATCTTGGTCTCGTTCTAAATTATTAAAATCTAGAATAACACAATTTGTAACTTTAGAATGATTTGCAACTTCTTTTGCACTAGTTCTGAATGCAATTACATTAGTTTTAGGAGAATGACCGTTTCTAAAAAACAATCCACTAACCTCTAAATAATTTCCGCTTAGTTCTAAACTGGAAACACCTTCAATAAAAACCTCTCCTGCTGTTTCTGCCTTTAAGATAATTGGGTTTTCTTCTGTACCATTTCCTGAAAATTTAATTTCAACATCTTTCCAAACTCCATTAGCTAAAACAATTTCATCTCCTGCTTTGCAATCTTTAATAGCAGCGTTTAATTCCTCTAGATTAGACACCTTAATTAGCTTAGTGATTTTAGGCTTACTACAAGCTGTAAGTAATACTAATAGACAAATAATGGATGTTATTTTTTTCATAAATGGCACTATTTTATTTCATATATTCTTAAAAAGACAAAAGCCTTTTGTTTTTAAAAGGCTTTTTTAATATTTATTAAAGCTTAGACTACTCAATAATTATCTTTTTAATTGTCGTATTTCCGTTAGCATTAATTTGTAAAAAATAAACACCGTTATTTAACATAGAAACATCTAAACGGTTATTGTTTAATCCTTTTTGAGAAAGTACGTTCTTTCCTAAAATATCATAAACCGCTACAGAAGCCACTTCTAATGTATTTGAATCTATATTAATATAATCTTTTGCTGGATTAGGATACACTTTAACCCCTTGAGCAGAGAATTCTCCTACTGAAAGTGACTCATTAGTTAAAGCTACATAATCTATTCTCGTTTCTTGATCACCTGCAGACCAAGTATAACATCTTGTAATATCTTCTGGAGCATCATCACAATCATTATCATCATTAGGGGTATTTGGTCTACCTATACCTCTCGCCAAAATTGCTATACTTGTTTCATCTCCTGTATTAAACGTAAATTCAGCAAGCGTATAATCATCATTACCTGGATAAGCTTCTACAATAGTAGCTATATTATTTGCTACATTTTCTACCACAGTAATATCAGAATACCCAAACCCATCAGATGGCACTTCTACAGGTGCAGCATAATAGGTAGGAACATAACCGTCTGTATAACCTGTTCCTTTTAAAACACGTATTTCTAATTCACTTGTTCCATCTTCACCACCACTAACTCTATAACGATACGTTAATTTATAATCTGTATTTGCTAAAACTGCAATTTCTTGATACATTAAATCGGCTTCAAAATTATCAAATTTAATGGCATCATTACCTGGTGTATCATCAATATTTTCAGAAGATTCCGCTTGATCTCCTAATGATTTATTCATCCATCCCGAACAAGAACAATCACTACCAGAAATTTTAGGTATTTTATCAAAATCGGAATTCAAAACCACAGGGTCTTGAGCAAACATTGTACTACTAGCCAAAGCTAGAATAAAACTAAAAAGTAAATTTGTTTTCATAATAATGTAATTTAATTGTGGTTAATATTTAATGTGTAACTTATTAAGTTTCCTTTGTTGTATTCACCTACAGGTTAAGTTTAATTTCCTATTAGAAAAGATTAAAAAAATTAATATCTAATTATTAACGTCCCATTATTCATCATCTACCACAACTACATTCTTATCTAAACACCAAAAAAAACACTTTAGAAACAACTTATATCGAAGCTAAGTTCCACTTCATTTAATACTTTTTTACTTTTGGTAAACCAATCTGGTAAACCAAAAGTAGAAATAATTTTTCACACTAAAAAAGGAAATGGGTTAATTTTGCATATAAAACGGATAATTCTCTTAAGAAAACTGATTAATCACGTTAAAAAAGCCTTTATTAAAACGTCATTAAATCTTATAATAGAAGCACAATTAGGCAGTATATTAAGAATTAAACTAACTAATTCTCAAAAAAACAAAGTTTACAAACAAAAAAAGCCTCCAACCTGTAAAAGGTTGGAGGCTTTAGCGTACTCAAGGCGGGAATCGAAAATTTAAATCTCTACACATCTAATAATACACTACACTACTATAGTTCAGCTATTTATGCAAATTAGAATCTATACAAATTTGAATAAATTGGATTAAATTGTCATTTTTTTGACTAAATAATGACTAAGTATTATATTTGCCTATATGGCTTCTACGAAATACTACATCCAAAGTAAAAAGCAATCTGCACCGATTTATTTACGGTTTTCAGATAGTACCAAATTTAACATAAAGCGAAAAACTGGACTATTTATCAACCCGTCATCCTGGAGTACAGCAACTAATTACCCTATTGCAAAAGATGAAACTACAAAAAGCATTAAATCAAAACTTCTAAAGCTCGAGAGTTTTGTTATTGACAACTACAACGAAGCTAATTCTACAGGAAAAAATATAGACGGTAAATGGCTCGAAAATATAATCGATAAATTCTTTAATAGAGCAAATTTATCAAACCCTTTTGAAACGATTTTCGGTACTATTGACTACATAATAGAAAACGCACACATTCGCAAAAACGGAAAAGGTTCAATAGGCTTGTCATATAACAGAATCAAAGGTTATAAAAACCTTAAAGTAGTACTAGCAAAGTATAACAACGAAAAAGATATTTTTATTAAATCGATAGACCGTGTTTTTATCAATGATTTTGCTAATTGGTTACTAAAGGATGAAGCCTACAAAGTTAGTACAGCAAACAAAAAAATAAGCGATTTAAAAGGAGTTTGTTTTGAAGCTGAAAGTCATGGTATTGCAATAAACACCCAATTACGACACATTAAAAACCTTACAGAAAACCGCAAAGAAACCGTAATAGTACTTAACCGTAAAGAATTAGATAAAATTGAGAGAACCAAAATTGAAAATAAAAGTTTAGCCAATGTAAAAAAATGGTTGCTCTTTGGTTGCGAAATAGGTCAGAGATTAGATGATTTACTCAATATAACCGAACAAAACATAACTACATCTAAAAACGGAAAATTTAGAGTAGTAAAGCTTACGCAACAAAAAGGAAATAAAAAGGTTGAAATCCCCTTAAATCCTACAGCAGAAAGGATTATCAAAGACGGCTTGCCGTACAAAATATCAAAAGCAAATTTCAATTTATACGTAAAAAAACTTTGTAAAAAGTGTAAAATTAAAGAGGAGATTGAACATTGGGCAATGGATCCTGAAACCAATAGAAAAAAATTTAAAGTTTACAAAAAGCATCAATTAATTACTGGTCACACCTGTCGTCGTTCATTTGCATCCAATTATTATGGCCAAATGGCAAACTCATTAATAATGCAGGTAACTGGCCATACTACAGAAAAAACCTTCTTGAAGTATATAGGAAAATCTAATGAAGACTTTACGAGTCTAATATACAGCGAAATGCTTAATTCTTTTAAATAGAAAATATGAACGTTCAATCATTATATAAAAAGCTCATTACTACTGGGGAGGAAGCATCAAAACTTTACAATGAAAAGATTAAATACTTAGGAGAATGGTGTAATACTAAAAATAAAGGATCTATTTTTATTGTGGATAATCTTGAAAGAGAAAAATTTAATTTAAAAAATAAGGAGCCACTAAAAAGCTTAATCAACAAGATTAATGATCTTTATTACGAACTTCTCTATCAATCTGATAGGGAAAACTTTTTCTTTTATGGAGCAAGCCCTAAAGTACTTAACCTATGGGTAGATCAAAATTCAAAATTTAAAATTAACCCAACAGAAGGTTATGACGAGGACGACTTCTTTGACGAATGTATTTCCCATTACGATAGCGTTTTAAATGCTTTAAATTCAGATGAGGCCTTCATAGACCCTTTCAGAAAACAAGAAGCATTTCACTTTTTGTTAAATACCAAAAACAAATCTATTGTTCGAAGAAATTTAATTAAGGCAAAAGCATACATAGAAAGTATTAAAGAAGAAAAAACGAATAATTTATATGAGAATGCTAACAAAATACTAATACCTAAAGAAAAGATAATGTACTTGAATGAATTAGGCATAATTGATTTTCTCTTTAATACAGGAGAAAATATCAATCCTTATAAATTAGGTAAATTACTAGAACCATTAGTTGAAGAGAAAAGAGATAGCTTAAGAAAAAGCATATCTTCCTTGAAAACTGAAAGTTTCGACCAGCATCACCCATACTCTTCTGAAAAAAACATTGAAAAAGTTAAACAATTGCTAGCCATAAAAAATTGGTCTAAAAAGAAATAAATTTAAATTTTATGATTTTGGAATAATTCCATTAATCTTCCAACCATCCTTTGTACTCATAACAATTTAAAACAATTATTATGAGTGAAGTCAAAATTATCCAAACTACACCTCTTGAACTTTCTTCTATGATTTCAGAGAGTGTAAAAACAGAACTAGAAAAGTTCAAAAAAGAACTATCAAAATCAAATTCTGATGAAATCTTATTAACTCGTGAAGAGACTTGCGAGCTTCTAAGCATAAATCTATCAACCCTATGGTCTTACACAAAAAAAGGCAAACTACCTTCTAAAAAAATAGGCAATCGGGTTTACTACTTAAAATCTGAAGTTCTAGAAGCACTAAATTCTTAATATTATGGTAGAAAAGAAAAAAGGTGCTGAAAACAACACCAATGATTTAGCGACAAATCAAAGCAAAGATAATAAAGACTTCAAAACAGTAAACGATATTCAACAGGAAATAGATGAAAAATTCAATTCCAACACAAAAGTTGTGAAGTCAAACGGTGAAGAAGAGACAGAACATCCACAAACAATATTTCACATCGTAGAAAGCTATTTATCAAAGCACTATGAATTACGTTTAAACAAAATAATGCTTGACATTGAGATAAAAGAAAAAAATATCGATTCAAAATGGAGAATTTGCAATGAAAATGATCTCTATATTGAAATGCAAAAAAAGAATATCAAAGTATCTAGAGACAAGCTTAACGCTATTTTAGGTTCTAGTTTCGTACCAGAATACAACCCAATTTTAAACTACTTTAATAGATTGAAAAAATGGGATGGAATAGACTATATTTCTATACTATGTAAATATATAGAGAGCCCAGATATAGAGCAATTTGAATACCATTTAAAAAAATGGTTAGTAAGATCAGTTAAATGCATGCTCATTGACGGATATTTCAATAAGCAAGCTTTTATAATAACAGACAAAGGAAAGGGGCAAAATATAGGAAAATCACATTTCACAAAATGGTTATGCCCACCCGGACTACCTGTAACAAGGTCATTTGAAGAAAACAAAAAGGACAATCTAATAAAGCTTACTAAAAATGCATTCATAATTCTTGATGAGTTAGATGGAATTTCAAGAAAAGATTTAAATAGTCTAAAATCCATGTTTTCAACCGATGAAACAAGGGTTAGACTGCCTTTTGCAAAAAGAGAGGAAACCATACAAAGAATAACAAATTTTATTGGGTCAACAAACGATGACACCTTTTTATCAGACCCTACAGGCTCAGTAAGATGGTTAGTATTTCATGTAACTTCTATTAACTGGAATTACTCAAAAGACATTGACATAAACAACATATGGTCTCAGGCTTATTCTTTATCTAAAGATGATCGCTTTGAAGAAAAACTCATAAAAGAGGACTTAGCAAACAATGAAAAAAGAAATGAACAATATCAAGTTAGAAGTAATGAACAAGAATTGATTGAAACCTTTTTTGACAAACCAAATGAAGAGAATAGAAAAAGTGTTCAGTTTTTTACCGCCACAGATATACAAAGAACTTTACAAGCAAGTTTTGGACAAAAACTATATGTTGTATCTATAGGAAAAGCAATGAAACAGTTAAAGTTTGAAAGGGTTAAGCACAAAGATCGATACGGGTATTGGGTTGTTTATAACGATAAATCAACACCAATACGGTAACATATAAAATCATAAAAAATACTTACCCAACTTACCCAATGTTTTATTAGCTCAGAAAACACAAGGTATTAAACAGGGTAAGCTATTTAAAAAATACTTACAATCTACTTACCTAGCTTACCTTTTTTTGAAGAATAGGGTAAACAAAAGAAAATGTACTTACCCTATCGCAACCCTTATAATTATTGAGTTGGGTAAGTAGGTAATTAAAATTTGAATTTTTAAGACTTTTTAAAAATGAAAAAACTTTCCATCAACTTAGAATTTTCAAAAAAAAGAAACCCCAACCTAATCACCCCCTGTTGTGGTAAAAAAAACCGAGGATCAAGCGGCAGTTTAAAATTTGTCAATTATGTTGGTTTACCTGAACAGTTTGGGTATTGTCACAGCTGCGGAAAAGCAACTTTACCTCCTACGGTTTATGAAGACAGAAACGGTAACCGTTTCACATACAACAAAACTCTAAATAGATACGAAAAGCTTAATGATTTTATTCCTTTACCCAATCCTAAAAACCGTAAAAAAAACCGTAATGAAAACCGTAATGAAAACCGCACAGAAAAACCGCAACAGAAATTCATTGAAGAACAAATCGCAATAGAATCAACATTTGTTAAACCTGAAAATAATTTACTGATTTACCTTCGTAAAACCTACGGCAACCAAAAAACAGATAAAGCAAAAGAAGAATATTTAATAGGTACTCATACCGATGGTGCAACAATCTTTTGGGAAATAAACAAGCATCTTCAAGTTCAAAAATGCAAACTTTCTTACTACAAAAAAAATGGCAGAAGAACGGAAAGATTCAACCAGATTTATACAAACAAAAACGGTTATTACTCATGCCTTTTTGGCGAACATCTCATAATTGATAATCTAAAGGGAAAACAAACAATTATTCTAGTTGAAAGCGAAAAAACAGCAATTGTTGGCTCAATTTTAATGCCAAAACATACTTGGTTATCATATGGTGGTAAAAACGGTTTCAAAAAAGAAAAATACGATTGCCTTATTGGACATAAAGTTCTAGTTATCCCAGACATGGAAAACGATTCCGTGAACATTATGAAGAATAAAGTTTCAGAATTATGCAAAATTGGTGTTTTAGCCAAGTTATGGGATCTAACCAACGACTTATCTGATGAAGAATTGAAAGAAAAAGGCACTTATGGCAATGATTTAGAAGACATCTTCAGAAATATAACCGTAATTTAACTACGGTTTTTTAACGGTTTTATTTCGGTTTAATCATGATACCAATAGAGAATTACCTAGAGTAATCAATGTAAAAAAAGGATTAAAACTAGATTTAACAAGCTTCAAAAAAACCGTAATAAAACCAATATACTTTAATATAAATCTCTATTTAAAGCGTATTACGGAAATCCATTAGGTAGTAATGAATGTTATTTTTATTTTTAGCTGTTAAAGTTAATTCAAACAATTCAAATGTCAGAAGACCATAAAAAACAATTAGAACAACAACTCTGGAATATTGCCAACACATTACGTGGTAAAATGAATGCAGATGAGTTTCGTGATTACATATTAGGCTTTATTTTCTACAAATACTTAGCCGAAAAAATGGAAATATATGCCAACAAAATCCTTAAAGAAGGTGGCGATACATTTTCATTTTCTGAAATAGACGAAAACACAGAAACAGGAAAAGAATATATAGAGGCTATAAAAGAAGAATCATTAGAGAAATTGGGTTACTTCTTAAAGCCTTCTGAATTATTTTCTGCTATTTCTAAACGTGGTAATCATAATGAAGATGAAAAAGAGAGTGATGCAGTTGCAGAAGACACAACAGAAACTTACAATACAAAAGACAACTTCATATTAGAAGACCTACAAAAAATCTTAAATAATATCCAAAACAGTACAATGGGTACGGATAGCGAAGAAGATTTTGAAGACCTTTTCGAGGATATGGATTTAAACTCTACTAAGTTAGGGAAAAAGCCAGAGGACAGAAATGAGATTATCGCTAAAGTATTAGCACACTTAGATAAAATAGATTTTAAGTTAGAAAATACCGAGTTAGACGTATTGGGTGATGCCTATGAGTATCTAATTGGGAAATTTGCAAGTGGAGCAGGTAAAAAAGCAGGAGAATTTTACACGCCACAAGAGGTAAGTATGGTGTTAGCAAAGTTGGTAACAACAGGTAAAAAGAAACTAAAATCTGTATATGACCCAACGTGTGGTAGTGGTTCTTTGTTATTACGTGTTGCTAAAGAAGTAGACGAAGTAAATAACTTTTACGGACAAGAATTAAACCGTACTACGTACAACTTGGCACGTATGAATATGATATTACACGGTGTGCATTATCGTAAGTTTGATATTAAGCAAGAAGATACTTTAGAGCATCCACAACACTTAGAACATCGCTTTGAAGCTATTGTAGCCAATCCACCTTTTTCTGCAAAGTGGAGTGCTAACCAACTCTTTATGAGTGATGATAGATTTAGCCAATATGGTAAATTAGCACCAGGTAGTAAAGCAGATTTTGCCTTTGTACAACATATGGTGCATCATTTAGCCGAAAACGGACAAATGGCAGTTGTGTTACCACACGGTGCATTGTTTAGAGGAAGTGCAGAAGCCCACATACGTAAATATTTAATTGAAGAAAAAAACTTCTTAGATGCAGTAATAGGTTTACCTGCCAATATATTTTATGGTACAAGTATTCCAACCTGTATTTTAGTGTTTAAAAAATGTAGAGAAAACCCAGACGATATTTTATTTATAGATGCCAGCGCAGATTTTGAGAAAGTGAAAACGCAAAATATGTTAAGTGAGGCTAATATGGATAAAATTGTTACTACTTACCGTGAACGTAAAACCGAAGACAAATACAGTTATGTTGCACCTTTAAGTGAAGTGGTAGAAAACGATTACAATTTAAACATACCACGTTATGTAGATACGTTTGAAGAAGAAGAGCAAATTGATATTGATAGTGTTGCTACTGAAATACAAACTTTGGATATTGATTTAGAGGAAAACGAAGCTTTGATTACTTCTTTTTGTGAAGAACTAAACATTAAAACACCGTTTTAGGATGCAGAAAGAAAAACAGTTAGTGCCACAACTTCGGTTTTCTGAGTTTGAAGGAATTTGGAAAGAAAAGAAGTATAATCAAATTTATTCATTTTACAGTACAAATTCCTTTTCAAGAGATAATTTGAATTATCAAAAAGGTGAAGTTAAAAACATACATTATGGAGATATACATACGAAATTTCAAACAGTATTTGATATAACAAAAGAAAAAGTTCCATTTATAAATTCTGAAATTAGTCTTTCTAAAATCAAAGAAGAAAACTATTGTAAAGAAGGAGATTTATTAATTGCAGATGCTTCTGAAGACTATAATGATATTGGAAAGACAATTGAAATTATCAATTTAAATAATGAAAAACTAATTTCAGGTTTACATACTTTTTTAGCAAGACCAAATAAACACAAAATGGCTATTGGTTTTACTGGATATTTGTTGCAAAGTTGGAAAGTAAGAAAACAAATAATGACCATTGCTCAGGGAACAAAAGTTTTAGGTTTAGCAACTTCAAGGTTAGGAAAAGTAAATTTAACGATTCCTACATACGAAGAACAACAAAAAATAGCCAATTTCCTAACTGCTATAGATAACCGCATACAAACCTTAGAAAAAAAGAAAAGCCTTTTAGAGCAATATAAAAAAGGAGTATTACAAAAAATCTTTAAACAAGAGTTAAGGTTTAAAGATGACGATGGGAATAAATTTCCTAAGTGGGAAAAAAGAAAATTTGCAGATGTATTGTTCGAGCATAAATTAAAAAGCACAGGCAAAGAAGAGGTTCATTCGGTTTCTGTGCATAAAGGTGTAATTAATCAAATAGAACATTTAGGCAGAAGTTTTGCTGCAAAGGACACAAATAAGTATAATAGAGCTTTGCCTAATGATATAATATACACTAAGAGTCCTACTGGAGATTTTCCTCTAGGTATTATAAAGCAAAATCATATTAAAGAAGATGTAATACTTTCCCCTTTATATGGTGTTTTTACACCTGAAACTAAAGAATTAGGCTATATCCTTCACGTGTTTTTTGAATCACCAATAAATACATCAAACTATTTGAGTTCAATCATTCAAAAAGGGGCAAAAAACACAATCAATATAACAAACACTACATTTTTATCAAAGAAAATGTTGCTGCCCGTTTCAAAAAAAGAACAAATCAAAATCGCTAATTTCTTATCTGCAATAGATAAAAATATTGATTTAGTAAATACAAAAATAGAACACACAAAGTCATACAAAAAAGGCTTGTTACAGCAAATGTTTGTGTAAACATGAAATTAAAAATTAGTATAGAAATATGTCCATATTATTTAAAAAAGTAGATTATAACTTACAAAGTTTAATACAACAAATAGAT
Organism: Winogradskyella sp. ECml5-4; assembly: GCF_036903175.1. Lineage (NCBI taxonomy): Bacteria > Pseudomonadati > Bacteroidota > Flavobacteriia > Flavobacteriales > Flavobacteriaceae > Winogradskyella > Winogradskyella sp. ECml5-4. The sequence continues at coordinate 157,584 of NZ_JAYJLF010000006.1, forward strand.
ATTGGTACTATTGGGCTACCAGATATTCAACGTCCTTTTGTTTGGAAAGACACTAAAGTAAGAGATTTGTTCGATTCTATGTACAAAGGCTACCCAGTAGGCTATTTTTTGTTTTGGGCAAACGCTCTATCAAATGATAGTAAAGGCATCGGTACAGATGGAAAACAAAAATCACCAGACTTATTAATAGTAGATGGTCAACAAAGATTAACATCATTATATGCGGTAACACGTGCACAAGAAATAATTAGAGAAAACTTTAATAAAGAACATATAGTCATTTCATTTAAACCCTTAGATGAAAAGTTCGAAATTCCTGATGCGGCATCCCGTAGAAGTCCAGAATACATCCAGAATATATCAGAAGTATTTGCACCCAATTCTAATTTGTTTTCTATAACCAATGATTTCGTTTCAAGATTAAAAACGTCTAGAGAACTATCAGACCAGCAGGTTTTAACCATTCAAAATAATATTCAAAAACTTAAAAACCTCGAAAACTACCCTTTTTCTGCATTAGAACTCAATGCTAGTATAAATGAAGAACAAGTGGCAGATGTTTTTGTTAGAATAAATAGCAAGGGCAAAAACTTAAATATGGCAGATTTCATCCTTACGCTTATGAGTGTTTTTTGGGATGAAGGCCGTAAAGAAATAGAAAGCTTTTGTGCCGAATCTCGTATTCCTAATAAAAACAAGGCAACAGCATTTAATTATATAATAGAGCCTAAGCCAGACCAAATGTTGCGTGTAGCAGTAGGTTTAGGATTTCATAGAGCTAGGTTGCAATATGTTTACAGTATTCTTAGAGGAAAAGACCTTGAAACAGGTAAGTTTAGTGATGAAAGACGTGTACAACAATTTGATAAATTAAAGGAGGCATTAAGTCAAACTTTAAATATTCAGAATTTTCACGACTTCTTAAAGGCAATTCATTTAGCAGGCTTTATCAAAGGTGATTACATCAGTTCTAATAATAATTTACTTTACAGTTATGTATTCTTTTTAATAGGCCGTATACAGTTTAATGTAAACCTACACGACCTTAAAAACTTAACTGCCAAATGGTTTTTTATGTGTACCCTCACAGGTAGATATACAGGGTCACCTGAAACAAAAATGGAAATTGATTTAGCTAAATTTAGAAAAGCTGAAACCGCGGAAGATTTTATAAACGAGCTAAATACGATTATAAATAATGCGATTACCGAAGATTTTTGGTCTGCTATACTACCCATTGATGGTTTAGCAACATCATCTTCAAGTTCACCGACATTGTATGCGTATTATGCTTCTTTAAGTATTTTAGACGCTAAAGGTTTGTTTTCCAATCTAAAAATTAATGACCTGTTGCAACAAGGAATTAGGTCTAAAAAATCAGCTTTAGAAAGACATCATTTATTTCCTAAAGCACATTTACAACGCATTGGGTTCAGTGAGCAAAGAGATAGAAATCAAATTGCAAATTATGCCTTAGTAGAATGGGATGATAATATAACGATATCAGATGCTCAACCATCAGAATATCTGTCAAAATACTTAAGCCGATTTAATGAAGAAGAAATTAAAAAAATGTACTACTGGCATTGTTTGCCCGAAAATTGGGTAGAAATGAATTATAGAGATTTTTTAGTTGAAAGACGTAAACTAATTGCATTGGTGATTAAAGATGCATTTCAGATATTAAAAGAACGACAATAAAAATTTATATTCTTATAGCTATCAATGAGTACACAACCAGAACAAGTATTAGAAAATCAGTTAATAGAGCAGTTATCAAATAGTGGTTATACTAAAGTTAGTATTCCTGATGAAGCTACTTTAATCGTTAGTAATAAAAAAAACATAAACCATTAGAAAATGATTACACAGGATCTACTTAATAACAAAGAAGGAATAAACTTATTACAACCTGAAGATTTAGATACTACAAATTTTATTTTATCGCTATATGGGGCAGACGACATAAACATATCAGAAGCCATTACCTATTTAAAAAATTACATAAGTATTAAATCACCAATAGAAGAACTGGCTTTAAAACATATAGCCCACAATTTTCAGTATTATAAGCAAACTGACGATACCATAATATACGATTTAGGTTTTGACAATATTTATTGTGCTATTTTAGAACATTCCGTTCTTGGTTTTTACGCCTTGTTAAAAGAATTTATATCACCATCCACGGAAGATTGGGAGCTTAAACAAATTCGTACATATAGTCCATTAAGTAATAGCTGCCTAGAAAAAGATTGTTGGGAATCAAAAAAAAGAAGTATTTCTCTAGAATGGGCGACAGCATCGAGAATGTTAGCGGATATAATCTGTAGTAAGTTTGACCAAAGTATATCTTCATTAAACAAACGCCTTTATGAAAAACTTGACAAGAAAAGTTTAGCTCATTTTTTTGATATCGAAGAGTTTGAAGCGTCATCAGGGTATGAGGATTACAGAGATTTAAAAAATATTCTCATGCTATAATAAACCGTTGTCAACTTCTTTATTAAAAACAAATATATTCAAAACCACAATGGCAACTCAACCAGAACAAGTATTAGAAAATCAGTTAATAGAACAACTATCAAATCAAGGCTATACAAAAGTGAGTATTCCTGATGAAGCTTCTTTATTATCTAATTTAAAAGCACAGTTAGAAAAGCATAATAATATTACGTTTACTACTAAAGAATTTGAGCGTGTTTTAAATATTCTAAGTAAAGGTTCTGTATTTGAAAAAGCCAAAACACTTAGAGAAAAACAGCATATTGTTAGAGATAACGGAGATAATTTATATTTCGAGTTTTTAAATACCGAGCATTGGTGTCAAAATCAATATCAAGTTACCAATCAAGTCACTATTGAGGGCAGTTATAAAAATCGCTATGATATTACCCTATTAGTCAACGGTTTACCATTAGTTCAAATAGAATTAAAGCGCAGAGGCTTAGAAATGAAAGAAGCCTTTAATCAAATAAATCGTTATCAAAGACATTCGTTTGGTGCTAAATCAGCCTTATTTCAATACGTGCAAATATTTGTAATTAGTAACGGTGTTAATACCAAATACTATGCAAACAACAGGCATCAATCATTTAAGCAAACATTCTATTGGGCAGATAAAGAAAACAAGCGTTTAACCAATATTTTAAATGGATTTACAAGTGAGTTTTTAGAGCCTTGTCATATCTCTAAAATGATATGTAAGTATATTGTTTTAAACGAAACGCATAAAATACTAATGGTGCTAAGACCCTATCAATATTATGCAGTAGAAAGCATTATAGATAAGGTTAAAAATAGTACGCACAACGGTTATATTTGGCATACTACAGGTTCAGGTAAAACATTGACTTCTTTTAAAGCAAGTCAAATAATTATGAAAATGCCACAAGTTAAAAAAGTGGTATTTGTAGTAGATAGAAAAGATTTAGATTATCAAACTACTAAAGAGTTTAATAGTTTTTCAAAAGGCAGTATAGATGGCACAGACAATACAAAGGCTTTAGTAAAACAGTTTAGTGATGATACAAAGATTATTGTAACTACCATTCAAAAGCTAAATACAGCGATTAGTAAAAAGAACTATTTAGCAAAGATGGAGCAACTCAAAGACGAACGTATTGTTTTCATTTTTGACGAATGTCATCGCAGTCAATTTGGCGACACACATAATAATATTAAAAAGTTCTTTACCAACCATCAAATGTTTGGTTTTACAGGCACACCAATATTTGCAGATAACGCAGTTAAAAACGAATTAGGAAAACGTACTACAAAAGAGTTATTTGGTGAGTGTTTGCATAAATATGTGATTACTGATGCTATTAAAGATGAAAATGTTTTAAAGTTTGCAGTAGAATATGTTGGTAAATACAAGCAAAAAGAATCAGCAACAGAAATAGATATTGAGGTAGAAGACATTGACCGTAAAGAGTTAATGGAATCACCAAAACGTTTAGAAAAAATTGCAGATTATATTATAGCAAATCACAACCGTAAAACACACAACAAAGAGTTTACAGGAATGTTTTGTGTGGGTAGTACAGATATGTTGGTCAATTACTATGATATTCTACATCGTAAAAAAGAAGCTGGAGAACATAATCTAAAAATAGCAACCATATTTAGTTATGTAGCTAACGAAGAAGATGCAGATGCAAACGGATATATTCCAGAAGAAGTTTCAGTAGTTGAAGAATCACCTGCTTTATATGGCTTAAATGTTCATAAAAGAGATAAATTAGAAAGTTATATAGGGCATTACAATGAGATGTTTGGTTCTAATTTCTCTACAAAAGACAGTCAGTCATTTTACAATTATTACAACGATATATCAAAGAAAGTCAAAGAACGTAAAATTGATATTCTGTTAGTCGTAAATATGTTTTTAACAGGTTTTGATAGTCCATCATTAAATACATTATATGTAGATAAGAATTTAAAATATCACGGTTTAATACAAGCATATTCAAGAACAAACAGAATTATAAACGAGCAGAAATCACAAGGTAATATTGTAGTATTTCGTAATCTTAAAAAAGTTACCGACGAAGCCATAACATTATTTAGCAACAAAGAAGCGATTGATGTTATTATAATGGAACCTTATGAGGATTATGTACAAAAATTTGACGAAGCTTATCACAATCTTTTGCAGTTAGTACCTACAGTAAATAGTGTTAATGAATTAGCAAGTGAAGTAGATGAATTAGAGTTTATTAAGGCATTTAGAGAGTTAATGCGTTTAAAAAACACAATGACAACTTTTGCTAATTTCGATTGGGAAGATTTAGCAATGGCAGAACAATTGTTTAATGATTACAGAAGTAAGTATCTTGATTTATGGCAGAAAACAAAACACGATAATGCCAAAGAAAAAGTATCAATCTTAGATGATGTAGATTTTGAGTTAGAATTAATTCATAGAGACGAAATCAATGTTGCTTATATTTTAAAACTTCTAGCCTCTTTAAAAGATGTTAAAAAAGAAGAACAAGAAGCTAAGAAAAAAGAGATAATAGATGCTTTAACAGGTGAAGCTAATTTAAGAAGCAAACGAGAACTAATCGAAAAATTTATAGAAGACAATTTACCTGCTATAGACGATTCAGAAACGATACCACAAGAGTTTGAAAAGTTCTGGAGTGAAGAACAACAAAAAGCATTTGAAGTATTTATAAAAGAAGAAAACCTATCATCAGATAAAACACAAAAACTAATTGAAGATTACCTCTATGCAGAAAGAGAACCATTAAGGGATGAGTTGTTAGATTTAATAGAAGGAGATAAACCAAGTGTCTTGAAACGTAAATCAATAGGAGATAGAATTTTAAATAAAGTAATAAACTTTGTAGAGACTTTTATTAATGGAATGGATAATTAAATAATAAATATTTAAGTTCGTAAGATGAATATTATACTTTTGAATAAGTATTTTTAATCACAAAATTAACTTAAAAGTGAAAAATATTTGTAAATTAACTTATAAGTGAATAACTTTGCACACATAAAACCAATTGCCCAACACAAAAAGGTAAGCTATTATTCAGTATGTATTAATGATAATGAAGTCTCTTTATTTGAGGAATTTATCAAGAAACATACAAAAACCAATAAAAAAAAACTGGACCATATTCTTAATTGGCTGAAAGTTATAGGTAATAAATATGGAGCTCAAACACATCATTTTAGACCAGAAGGAGAAACAGCAGATACTTCCGCACTTCCACCAAAAGGAATTAAACGGAAACCACATTACACAGAAAATGATAAGAAAAAAGCAAACAATTTACGATTATACTGTTTAAGAGCTAATGAACATATTGTTTTCTTATTTAATGGAGACATTAAAACAGCAGATAAAGCTCAACTTTGCCCAAATGTTAAAGATCATTTTAAATTAGCAAACAAGATTACTGAAGCAATTGATAATGCTTTTAGAGAACAAGACATCACTTGGAGTGAAGATTACACACAAATAGAATGCGAAGAAGATTTTAAAATCTATTTCTAAAACACATCACACTATGAAATTTCCAAAAAACAACATAATAGATAATTGGTTAAATGATAATGGCAATCCCGAAATAGCAAGATTAGTTGAAAAGAACCTTGCTCTATCAGAAAAAATCAATTCCATTTTAAACGAACGTGACATTAAGAAGGGAGAGTTTGCCAAAATGTTAGACAAATCACCTTCTGAAGTATCTAAGTGGCTTTCAGGCACACACAACCTCACAATGAAAAGCATTAATAAAATGGAATTTGTTTTAGGTATTGATTTGATTAGTATTGAGCCTATTAAAGAAATTGAATATGTTTATTTAGGCTCTATTCCAGGTGGCTGTATTGAAGATGCGATTAACGGTTATGAGGAAACAAACTATAGCGAAGCAAGTTAATGAATAAAGAGGTTAAAATAGATCCAGAAAAAATACACCTGTTTCACATAAACATCGTGGAAAGCTCTATTAAAGATGTTGCTAAAAAAGGAGATAACAACTTTAAAATAAATATAGCACAAACCACCATGCATAATTTGAAAGATGAAAGGGTTAAAATAGGATTATTTATAGATTTAATACACGACGAAGTATCTTCTGATTCTAAAGCTCGTTTTGTTTTCGATTTTCATTTTAAAATTGAAGAACTAAGTAATTACTTCAAATTAAAGGAAGATAACTCCCCAATCTTTACTGGGGTATTAATAGCTACGCTTTTAGGCATTAGTTTTTCTACGGCTAGAGGCATCATATTTGAAAGACTATCAAATACAAATATGCAAGGCATGATTCTACCAGTAGTATCACCTCAAAAAATGTTAGCTCTTCAAAAAAAGGACAACTCTTAATAGAAAAATTTAGAACGAATAATTTAAACGACTAGTAGTTTATAAATATCTAACACATCCACGCTCGCATGGAGACATTAAAAGAAACAATCCAAATTATTCAAACTTCAATGAATTTTTAATCAAGTAATCTGAGGACACACGCTCAATATCATCGTTAGTATATTGTTTGTGTAGTATTATCCAATTATTTATTTCATCTTTCTGAAAATACAAACGTTTACCACGTTTTGAATGTGGTATTTCCCTTGTGCTGGTTAATTTATATATGGCAGATGGTGTAATACTCAAATATGCTGCGACCTCTTTTACATTCATTAATTCGGGTATGACAACACCTTTATTTGTAGTTTCCCTAGCAGTATAAATATTTTGTAAAAGTTTTTCAATTCTATCTAATCGCTCATTAATCATTTCAAAAGGATTTTCCATTTAGTGTTTTTTAAAGCTAAAATCGATTAAAATTAGAAAGATTGCAAAATACTTCAAACCCATAAAACAGTTAATTATAGCATATTTTATTGACTAAATAATGACTAAAAACCAAATAAAAAAACCGTAAAATACTTATTTAAAGCATATTACGGTTTCACCTAGTACTCAAGGCGGGAATCGAACCCGCACGTCTCGCGACATTGGATTTTGAATCCAACGTGTCTACCAATTCCACCACTTGAGCAATTAAAAATAATTGGTAACTTCTAAACTGCTAATGCAATTTTGGACTGCAAAAATAGAAAATTATTTCTGTCAACCTATCAAAATTAGTAGGTTTTATCCTTTTTGTAGTAAAATAATTTTCTAAATTTGAAGCAAATAAAAAACACAACACAACACCAACCAAATAACTGATATCAAATGTCATACGAAACCAAAGAAGCCAAATTTTTTGCTTGTACACAAAGCACTGACCTTGCAGAACAAATTGCAAAATCCTACGGTGTTAAACTAGGAAATGTAATTACATCTACTTATAGTGATGGCGAATTTCAACCATCTTACGAGGAATCTATTAGAGGCACACGTGTTTTTATTATTGGATCTACGCATCCAGGACCAAAGAATTTAATGGAAATGCTTTTAATGATAGATGCTGCTAAGCGTGCTTCGGCAAGACACGTCACTGCTGTTATGCCATATTTTGGTTGGGCAAGACAAGATAGAAAAGACAAACCTAGAGTTCCTATTGCTGCAAAATTAGTAGCTAAAATGTTAGAAGCAGCTGGTGCAACACGAATTATCACGATGGATTTACATGCTGATCAAATTCAAGGATTCTTTGAAAAACCTGTAGATCATTTATTCGCTTCAACCATATTTTTACCATATTTAAAAAGCTTAAACTTAGACAACCTAACCATAGCTTCACCAGATATGGGAGGTTCAAAACGTGCCTATGCCTATTCTAAAGCATTAAAAAGCGATGTTGTTATCTGTTACAAACAACGTGCAAAAGCAAATGTTATTTCTCATATGGAACTCATTGGAGATGTTACTGGTAAAAATGTTGTTTTAGTAGATGACATGGTAGATACAGCTGGGACATTAACCAAAGCCGCAGATTTAATGATGGAACGTGGTGCTTTAAGTGTAAGAGCTATTTGTACACACCCTATTTTATCAGGCTCTGCTTATGAAAGACTTGAAGCTTCTAAACTTGAAGAATTAATTGTTACCAATTCTATTCCTTTAAAACAAGAAAGCAAAAAATTAAAAGTCTTGAGTTGCGCCGATTTATTTGCCGAAGTTATGCACCATGTACACCATAACGAATCTATTAGTAACAAATTTATAATGTAAATCTAGATTTTAAGCCCTTTTCAGACGAGACTTAAGGCTGAAAAAATGCTTATTTAATTTCAAAAAAAAGTGGTCTTATAAAAAATAGTCCACTAACACTAGTATTTTCATATAATATACCTAAATTTGCAGCCCTCAAAATGAGGGAATTAAATTTTATATAAACAAACATTTTAAAAATGAAATCAATTACAATTAACGGATCTCAAAGAGAAAGCGTAGGCAAAAAGGCAACGAAGGCCTTACGTAATGCTGGTCAGGTTCCTTGCGTTATATACGGAGGAGACAAAGCTTTGCATTTCTCAGCACCAGAATTAGCTTTCTCAAAACTTGTATACACACCTAACGCACACACAGTTGTGATTGCTTTAGATAACGGTGAAGAATACAATGCAGTAATGCAAGATATTCAATTTCACCCTGTAACAGACAGAATTACACACGTAGATTTCTATCAAATTTTCGAAAACAAAGCGATTACAATGGAAATCCCTGTGAAAACAATAGGATCTTCTAAAGGTGTAATGAATGGTGGTAACTTAAGAATGCCTTACCGTAAACTTAGAGTAAAAGCTATCCCTTCTAAATTACCAGATTTTATTGAAATCGATATTACTCCATTAAAAATTGGAAGTAAATTCTATATCACTGAATTAGAAAACGAAGATTACAAATTCTTACACCCAGACAATACTGTTGTTTGTCAAGTAAGACGAAGCAGATTAGCTGTTGTTGATGCTGATGACGATGACGATGATGAAGCAGGAGATGTACCAGCTACTGAAACTGACGATGTTGCTGCAGTAAAAGAATAGATTATTACAATTTTCAAATATTTAAAAAGCATTCTATTTATAGGATGCTTTTTTTATTTTTACACAAAGATGAAATACTCTATGTATAAACTTTTAAAAAAATGGTTTGGTTTTAGCGATAAAGCTAAACTTACAGAAGACGATATAATGAAAAAATTCTTAATTGTTGGCTTAGGAAACATTGGAGAAAAATATACCCATACCAGACACAACATTGGCTTTAAAATTCTTGATCATTTAGCTGAAACTAATGCAGTGTCCTTTGAAACTGTAAAACTAGGTGATGTAGCGACTTTAAAAATTAAAGGAAGAACCTTAATTCTTTTAAAGCCTAGCACATTTATGAATCTCAGCGGAAAGGCCATAAAATATTGGTTAGAAAAAGAAAAAATACCTTTAGAAAATCTACTCGTTGTAACAGATGATTTGAATCTGCCTTTTGGATCACTACGCCTTAAAACAAAAGGTAGTGACGGAGGACACAACGGCTTAAAAGATACACAAGACAAATTGCAAACCGTAAAGTATAACCGTTTTAGATTTGGTATTAGTGACGAATTTAGCAAAGGAAGGCAGGTAGATTACGTTTTAGGCGAATGGAATGAAGAGGAAAATTCTAAACTCGATGAGCGCTTAAAAATTTCCGCAGAACTTATTAAATCTTTCGCCTTAGCTGGTGTAAATACAACAATGAATCAATTTAATGGAAAATAAAAAAGCTGTCTGAAAAATTATATTTTCAGACAGCTTATACTAATTTCTACTCTGTAAGTTAGTTCACTACAATTTTCTTAATAATTTGATGATTTCCATCTTTAACTTTTACCAAATATATACCAGACTGTATCTGACTTAAATTTATTTGTTCATCAACTATTTGAGTAGAGTTAAAACGTTTTTCAAAAATTCTTCTACCATTAATATCATAAACCTCAATATCAACTTTATTAGATATAGGATTACGCATTGTAATATTAAATGTTCCGTTATTAGGATTTGGATAGATATTTAAATCCGAATTAAATGTAACTTCATTTACAGATAACAAAGGAAGCACACACAATTCTAGTGTAAACTCTTCTATTGATCCTCCATCTCCATTAGCATCATCAACTACGGTTAACGTCCAATCTCCTGCTGCAGATTCTCCATATATGGCTGACAAATCACCTTCTGGTAAAAAGCTTCCCGTAAATGGAGCTGAAGCACTAGAGATTGATGCAGAAGCCTCTCCATCAAATAAAGTATCTGTATAATTATCACCACTACCACCATTATCTGTAGACAATTCTACAACTGTTCCACTCGGACTAGTTATTGATATATCTAAATCTGAAGCGTAAGAATGTGAGATATTTAGTAAGACATTAACATCAGACACCAAACCAGTATTAGCAATAGAAATTGTAGAGGTATATACAACATTACCTACATTAGATATAGTAATTGGAGTATCTGTTGCTGAAGTTATACTACATTCAAAATCACATACGTCACCTATTCCATTTTCATTTGTATCAGCTTGATCTGTATTGGCATATAAAGGACAATTATCATTATCATTTAAAATTGTATCACCATCAATATCATCATCACAAACATCACCTATACCGTCTCCATCTAAATCTGCTTGATCTGAATTTGCTGTCATTGGACAATTGTCTGAATCATTAGGTATACCATCATTATCATCATCTGCTTGAATCACACCACATATTTCAATAGACCAACTCTCTAAATTACCTCCAATAAAAAATTCTGTATCAGACGCATTTAAAATCCAATCACCACCTGAAAGGCTTCCATTTAATGCTGATAAATCTCCTTCTGGCTGAAAAGCGCCTGTAAAAGGAGCCACACCTGCAGTTATTAATGCACCTGCCTCATTGTCAAACACAGTTCCAACATAATCACTACCATTACCTCCATTACTTGTTGACAATGGAATTTCTGTTCCGTTTGGAGCTATTAGCTTTAAAGTAACATCTCCTACCCAATTATGAGTTACATTTACAGTTACATTTATGTCACTGATTATTGATGGTGTTGGTACATTTATAATTGAACTAACACCTGAAGTATTAAAATCTGGAATACTTAACGGTGTATCTGCAGAATCATATGATGCACATGAAATATTTGCCGTCGTAAAGCTAGATTGCGAGTAATTCCCCAATCCACAATCATTACTACTTCTCACTCTCCAAAAATAAGAAGTAAGAACATTTAAAGTCGTAACTGTATATGTTGGGTTATCAACTGTTGATGTTGCAACAATATTAGTAAATCCTGCATCTGTAGCTACATCAATGTCATACATTGTAGCATTTGAATCTGCATCCCAAGTAAAAACAGCAGCATCTGCAGGTACGTCAGTAGACCCATTAGAAGGAGTTAATAAATTTAAAGTAGATAAATTAGAGTCATATACATTAAATTCTACTTCAGAAGTTTTAGTTATTACACCAGAGGTACCAACCAAATTAAATGGATAATTCCCTGACGATAAAGCTCCAATACCATTAATAGTAACTGTAACCTCTGTACCATCTGCAGTTGCTGAAGATGGAGAAAAAGTGGCAGTTACACCTCCAGGTAAATCCGAAGCACTAAAAATAGTGGTGTCAGAAAAGCCTAAAAACGTATTATAAGTAAAGGTAAACACAGCATTATCTGGCGTACAAACATCTACAGAACTTTCAGCAACATTAAGAACAAATTCTGATTCTTGAATGGTGAAGTTTGTAGGATTTATAGCGTAGAAAATATTGTTATTTCCTTCTACTTTAACTCTAACAGTTGTTGAGTCACCACCTGTAATTGGTACAGTAACATCGTGTGATCCATCATTTGGCACAGCAGTAGCCATTACAAATGGAAATGTATAACCACCATCTGTAGACAATAAGATATTTACCGTAGGTGTATTAACAGAACCACTGTCTGTATTAGCCACATCCCAAGTTACAGTTTGACTAGATCCTGCATCCCAAATTTCATTAGTAGTTTGAGACGTTACCACAAAAGGCCCTGAAGCATCCTCAACTGTAACAGTCATCGTATCAAAATCACTTTGAGGCGTTTGCCCAACTCCATCTGCCTCACTTCTATCTCTTATAGTTAGTGCAAAATTTAAAGTTCTCCCAACATTAGATACCGTTTCCCAAGAGGAATTATTTGCCGTTACTACTGGATTTGTTTCTGTTAATTGTCCAGAAATTACACGTTCAATAATTGGCATATAACGATCTGGTGATGTACTTGGAGGTCGCGATCTCCAAACTGCACCAGAGGTTTTATTTGGTCCAAAATTCCCAAAATTTGTTGTCCCATCGTCAATTTGCTCCCATGTATATGTTAAAACATCACTTCCATCAGCATCTGTAGCGGCTCCTTTTAAAACAAAAGCAGTTCCAACAGGTATGGTATAATCTAATCCTGCATTTGATACTGGAGGGTTATTAGTAATAGGAGTACTTGTCCAACACGTTCTTACATTAAGATTATCTAATATTTGCGTAATAGAGGCATAATGAAAATATGGATCTGAATGATCTTGCACATCATTATTACCTGTAATACCTGCATAACCCATAATTGTTGTACCACTACCTGGCTCTACATTTACACCTGTGTTTTCAGAAAAGTTTGAATACGTATGGTTTGCCCCTAGTTGGTGCCCCATTTCATGTGGTACGTAATCAATATCAAAGAAATCTGACATATATGGTCCTCCATCATTGTCTGTAAATTCATGAGCAGAAAAACCGCTTCCTTTTTCTCCATCTACACAAACACAACCTATACAACCTGCATTTCCGTTGTTATCATCATAAGTAAATAAATGACCTATATCGTAATTTGCTTCACCTATATTATTAGTCAATGTGGTTTGTAATTGCGAATTTAAACTACCTGTGTAAGGGTCTGAACCAGCATTTGCATATATAATTTCTTTTCCTGTAACTAAAACAAATGTTACAGCCATATCAACTTCATAGATTTCATTAACTCTATTTAAAGTTGAAACAACCTGAGCCAAAGCATCGTCTTGAGCATCACCATTACCAGCATTGCCATCATCCCAAAAGTTAGTGTATTCACCCGTTGTTGAAATTGCAATTCTAAGAGTTCTCAATATTTGATCATTAGCATCTCTACCTGCATATTCAATAGTATCGTTTTCTATAAATACATCTTCTGTTAAACATTCAAATTCTTTTAAATTTTCTGTCCGCGCAGCTCTATTATATAGAATATACGAAGTAGCATCTGTTTTACTCAATGGTACTAGAAAATGCATTGGCGCATCAGGATAGGTTACCATACTTTGCAAACCTTGAGGAGTAACACTAAAACGTGCTCTTGCGCCTGGCACTCTAGTACTAAACCCTAAATATGTTTTAATATTAGGATGCTCTAGAGATAATTCTTCGGATAAAACAGGAGTTTCAACAACCATAAACTGTTCTAATTCACCTTCTAAATTAGGAAGGTAAACCTTAGTATTAGATGTCGTTGTTGTAGCAGAACGCAATGGAGCATTAATTAATTGCGCTTTAAAGGTCTCTATATCTAATTGATATGTCTGATAAAATTTTTGATTAAGAGTTGAATTGCTTCCATTAGCATTCAGCTCATTTTTATTCGTTTTTTTCCAATAACTCTGCTGAGCTGTTACTGAAAATACAGATAAAAATAAGGATAATGCCAAAACAAAATGTAGCTTTGTTTTCATAAATGTTTGTATAAAAATTAAGATTCTTCGAAATTAAGGTTTTTTTTTACAAATATTTGTTAAAAATGAACACTTATAAAATACAACGCTTGACTTCAATTTTAGCAAAAGTAACAACCATTGGCACCTTTGACGGTGTACACATTGGACATCAAAAAATACTAAAACAAGTTGTAAAACTTGCTCAAGACAGTGGTCATATTCCTGTGGTATTAACCTTATTTCCGCACCCTAGAATGGTGCTTCAAAAAGATGTTTCCATAAAATTACTAAACACTATTGATGAACGAATAGATTTATTAAAAGCACATGGAATAAAAGAGGTTATTGTCAAAAAATTTACTAAAGAATTTGCTAACCTTTCTGCTAAAAACTATGTAAAACAGATTTTGGTAGACGAACTCAACACCAAACAAATTGTTATTGGTTATGACCATCACTTTGGAAAAAACCGAAATGCAAATATTAAAGACTTAAAAGAATTTGCCCAACTCTATAGTTTTAAAGTCGAAGAAATTTCTGCACAAGATATTAAAGATGTAACCGTAAGTTCTACTAAAATTAGAAAAGCATTAAACAACGGAGAAGTTGCATTAGCAAATTCTTTTTTGGGTTATAATTATTTTATTACTGGAACTGTAATTAAAGGAAAAGGCTTAGGAAGAACTATTAATTTTCCTACTGCAAATATTCATATTAAAGAGGCTTACAAATTAATTCCTCGAGATGGTGTTTATATCGTACAATCTAAATTTGAAGGTAACACTATTTTTGGAATGATGAATATTGGCTCTAATCCAACAGTTGAAGGCAAAACACGTTCTATCGAGGTTCATTTTTTCAACTTTAAAGAGAACATCTACAATGCTAAGCTAAAAATTGAATTCCTAAAACGCCTGAGAAGTGAAGAAAAGTTTGAAAATCTTGAGGCTTTAAAAATTCAACTTAAAAAAGATATGATAGATGCTTCCGATTATATAAAAACATTAAATGAATAAGTTTTTATTTAAACATATTGATAATTCAGGGCTCATTGTTTTTAGAGTCATTTTTGGATTATTATGTTTTTTAGAAGCCGTTGGAGCTATTTTTACAGGTTGGATACAACGCACCTTAATAGAACCTGAATTTACATTTTCATTTATTGGTTTCGAGTGGTTACAGCCATTACCTGGCAATTGGATGTACATTTATTACCTCGTCATGGGTGTTTTTGGGCTCTTTATAATGCTAGGCTTCAAATACCGATTTAGCATGGTAATGTTTGCATTAATGTGGACAGCCACTTACCTCATGCAAAAATCATCATACAATAATCATTATTACCTACTTGTCCTATTGAGTTTTTTAATGGTGTTTTTACCCGCAAATCGTTATGCTTCATTAGATGTAAAATTAAAACCATCGCTCAAAAGTATTTCAATGCCTAGTTGGTGTAAATGGATTTTTGTCCTGCAACTATTTATCCTTTATTCTTATGCTTCTGCAGCAAAACTCTATCCAGATTGGCTAGATGCTTCTGTTATTGAAATCCTAATGAGAAACAAAGCCAATTACCCTATTATTGGTGAACTTTTACAGCAAAACACCGTACATTATATTTTGGCTTACGGAGGCATTCTATTTGATGGTTTAATTATTCCTCTGCTACTCTTTAAGCCTACTCGAAAATATGCATTTTTTGCATCTATTTTCTTTCATTTATTTAACTCTATTGTCTTTCAGATTGGTATTTTCCCATACATGTCGTTAGCCTTTAGCTTGTTCTTTTTTGATCCTAAAACCATAAAAAATATCTTCTTAAAGAAGAAGCCCTTTTATGACGCTAATGCTATCATTGTTCCAAAATACAAACCCATATTAGTTTCGTTTTTCTCAATTTACTTTATGGTTCAAATAGCTTTACCTCTTAGACATCATTTCTTTAAAGACGATGTGTTATGGACCGAAGAAGGTCATCGCCTATCTTGGAGAATGATGCTCAGAGCAAAAAGTGGCAGAACAACCTATTCTGTAATTAACGCCAATACGAATAAAGCTATTCCTATAAAGCTAGATGATTATCTGACCAAAAAGCAGCAACGAGGTGCAAGTAGTAAACCCGATGTTATTTGGCAATTTGCACAACACCTTAAACAAGATTTTGCTAAACAAGGAATCCCTGTTAAAGTGTTTGTAAAATCTTATGTAAGCGTAAACGGTAAACCCTCAAAACAACTCATAGACCCTAAAGTTGATATTGCAAACGAAGAATGGCAGCATTTTAAGCATCACGATTGGATATTACCTTCAGAATAGGATTTAGTTGAGAATGAAAAGGTTGAAATTCGTGTCTAAAAAACAGAAACTCGACCAAGACCCAAATCCTCAGTCAAAATTGACCACTTTATATTTTTTTCTGCTTATTTTATTTTTACTTTTGTTTCCTGTTTTTACTGAGCTCAATTGGTAAAAACCTAAATTAAAAGATATGTTACAAGTTGCTTTTATTAAAGAGAATAAAGAAGACATCATAGCTCGTTTAGCAAAACGAAATATTGATGCTACCGAAATGATTAATGAAGCTATTGCTTTAGATGAAGACCGTAAAGCTCTTCAGACCTCATTAGATAATACAAAAGCAGAATCAAACGCATTATCTAAAGAAATTGGTAATTTGTTCAAATCTGGAGAAACTCAAAAAGCAAATCTTTTAAAAGAGAAGACCACGCAATTAAAAGAATCTACTAAAAACTTTGAACAAGAGCTAAACGACAAAGCTAATGCCCTTGCAGAGTTATTGTATAAGATTCCTAATGTCCCAAACCCTATTGTTCCTGCAGGAAATACAGACGAAGACAATGAAGAAACATTTAGAGAAGGTGATATTCCAAAATTACATGACGGCGCTTTACCACATTGGGAATTAGCAAAAAAATACAACATCATTGATTTTGAATTAGGAAACAAAATCACAGGTGCTGGTTTTCCTGTTTACATTGGTAAAGGTGCTAGATTACAACGTGCACTTATTGCATATTTCTTAGACAAAAACACTGAGGCTGGTTATACAGAATACCAAGTACCACATTTAGTCAATGAAGCGTCTGGCTTTGGAACTGGACAATTACCAGATAAAGAAGGACAGATGTATCATGTTACTTTAGATAATTTATATTTAATTCCAACTGCAGAAGTACCTGCAACAAATATTTTTAGAGACACACTTTTAAACGAAAGTGATTTACCTATTAGTATTACAGGTTACACACCTTGTTTTAGACGTGAAGCAGGAAGTTATGGTGCACATGTTAGAGGACTAAATCGCTTACACCAATTTGATAAAGTTGAAATTCTAAGAGTTGAACATCCTGATAATTCTTACAAAGCTTTAGATAGCATGGTAAATCATGTAAAAGGAATTTTACAAGACTTAAAATTACCATACAGAATACTAAGATTATGCGGTGGAGATTTAGGATTTACCTCTGCTCTAACTTATGATTTTGAAGTATTTTCAACAGCACAAGACCGTTGGCTAGAAGTATCTTCTGTTTCTAATTTTGAAACGTTTCAAGCCAACCGTTTAAAATTACGTTTTAAAAATAACGATGGTAAAAATGAATTATGCCACACACTTAACGGAAGCTCTTTAGCATTACCTAGAATTTTGGCTGGTATTTTAGAAAACTGCCAAACCGAAAATGGTATTAAAATCCCAGAAGTTTTAGTGCCTTACACTGGATTTGACATGATATCGTAACGCCATAAATTAATTCATATTTTATGCGAATTGTTAAACAAATATGTATTTCATCGATTATTAAGGCATTTCTTCGTTTTATTTGAATATTTTTCAGAAGTTAGTGCTTCCAAATCAGAATAACCTAATTATGAAAAACTTAAAACGAATTGTATTACTTGTTTCATTAATTGTTATGGTAAGCAAAGTTTTGTTTTAACTATTTTCATTTAGAAATAATAAAACAGAACCAAGACAGAATAATTGAATCATATTTACAAAAATAATGGTTAATAGCACATTTATTTTGCTGGTAAATGCCTAAACTTTAGTTTAGGCATTTTTTTTGTGAAATGTTTTTAACTAACTTTTACAATATCTAGGTTTAGCATTTGTTATATTTGGAGTTATCTTAACAAAAACAGTTACATGCTACAGCGATTTTTCATTTTGCTTTTTATTTTAGGATGGCATTCTGGCTTTGCTCAAAACAACGAAGCTCAAGCAGAAAGTTATTACAAGAAAGGAGAGTTTAAAAAAGCACTTATCATTTACGAGAACCTAGCTAAAGAAAAGCCATATAACTCTAACTACATTTATAAACTAATTGATATTCATCAGCAATTAGAGCAATATAAAGACGCTGAAAACATTATAGTACAACGGCTAGCAAAAAGACAAAATCCCACTATGCTTGTTGCTTTAGGTTACAATTTTCAACTTATAGACAGTTTAAATAGAGCAAACAAACTATATGATGAAGCTATTGCTTTTGTAGATGAAAAACCCAACTACATTTATAGTATCGCACAAAAATTTGAAGATTATTCACTCTTAGACCAAGCGATTAAAGTTTACGAGAAAGGAAAAATTTTAACACCAGATAGAAATTACACAATTCAATTGGCTCGTATTTATGGTGATCAAGGTAACATAGAACAAATGTTTGCTAATTATATAGATTACGTAAATTTTAAACCCAACAACCTCAACAATATAAAACGTGCCATCACTGATTTTATTTCAGAAAATAAAGACAATGAGAACAATGTTTTTTTAAGACGACTACTTTTAAAAAAAATACAACAAGAACCAAAACCTTATTGGTATGATATGTTGAGTTGGTTATATATTCAAGAAAAAGCCTATAACAAATCCTTTATTCAAGAAAAAGCACTTTACAAACGTAATCCAGAAAGTTTAGACCGTATAATTGAATTGGCAGAAACCGCTAGAAAAGATAATGATGATGACACTGCAAAATCAATTTTTAATTACATATTAGAAACCACACAAGACAGAGCTACTGCTTTAATTGCTCATCAATATATTTTAGAAATAGATACTAAAACTGCAGACGAAAAAACCTTAAAACTTATTGATGAAACTTATAAGAATCTGTTTCTTGAGTTTGGCAAGTCTCAGTTAACGATTCCGCTACAGTTAGCCTATGGAAAATTCTTAGCCTTTAATCTTAAAGACACAGAAACTGCTACTAATTTCTTAAAAGAAAGCTTAGAACTAAACATTTCTTATTATAGAAAAGCTAAAATCAAATTGTTATTGGCCGATATTTTAGTGCTCCAAGAAAAGTTTAATGAAGCCTTAATTTTTTATTCTCAGATTCAGACCGAATTAAAAAACAGCACTATTGCGCAAGAGGCACGCTTCAAGGTTGCCAAAACAAGTTATTATAAAGGAGATTTTGATTGGGCAGAATCACAGCTCAAAATCTTAAAATCATCAACATCTCAATTAATTGCAAATGATGCTCTAGATTTAAAACTATTAATTTCAGATAACAAATTTGAAGACAGTTTACAAACTTCATTAAAATTATATGCTAAAGCAGACTTGTATGCTTTTCAGAATAAAACAGACGAGGCCATATCGCTTTTAGATAAAATTTTAGAAGAACACAAAGGTGAAAGTATTATCGATCAAACACTTTACCAACAAGCAAAACTCTTCGAAAAGAAAAAACAATATATTAAAGCCGAAGCTAATTACTTAGAAATAATAAAGGATTATAGAGACGGTATTTTGGCTGATGATGCACATTACCATTTAGCAGAACTCTATAATACATCATTAGCAAACCCAGAAGAAGCCAAACAACTGTACGAAAAAATAATATTTGAATACCAAGACAGTATTTACTTTATAGAAGCACGACGCAAGTTTAGAATGTTACGTGGCGATAGTATTAATTAATCGTTCAGACTTTAGTTTGCATATTACCAATTATATCCAATAGCTTCAAATTGACCTCTTTTCTCTTTATAAATATTTATGCTAAAGTTATAACACATTTACATTAGCGCCTTTTTCAACTTTGTAAAACCGCAAAACCGTTTACTTCAAAATTCATACTTTTGCATCAAATTCTTATGACCCAAATATGATTATTTATAACGTTACCCTTAACATAGATAAAAGCATCCATCAAGAATGGCTTGAGTGGATAAAAGAACACATTCCACAAGTATTGGCTACAGGACTATTTAAAGAAGCCAAACTCACTAAAGTTTTGGTAGAAGATACCGAAACAGATACCTACTCGGTACAATACAGAGCGCATTCTAGAGAAGCGTTAAACTCTTATTATGCAGAACATGCAGAACGCTTAAAACAAGATGGATTACAACGTTTTGGTGAAAAAGTTCTATCTTTTAGAACAGAATTAGAAGTTGTAGATGAATATTCGGTAACTATAAATTAAGGTTTCTAAAGTAATTCTGCTTATCTCTATCTAGCTCTGTGTATCTTTGCGTAACGACTAATTAAAAACATCCGTGTATTTGTGGCAAATCAACACCAAGTAAAAGCAAAAAAACATCTAGGGCAACACTTCTTAGAAGATGAATCTATAGCACAAGACATTGCAGATAGTTTATCTCTTGAAGGTTATAAAGATGTCTTAGAAATTGGTCCAGGAATGGGTGTATTAACGAAGTACCTTTTAAAAAAAGATACCACTACACATGTTATTGAAATTGACACAGAATCTGTAGACTATCTAAAAAACAATTACTTAAACCTTGCCGATAGAATTATTGAAAAAGATTTTTTAAAATACGATTTAAACCTTGTTTTTAAAGACAAACCTTTTGCTATTATTGGTAACTTTCCATACAACATATCCTCTCAAATACTCTTTAAGACCTTAGAATTAAGGCATCAAATCCCTGAGTTTTCAGGTATGTTTCAAAAAGAAGTTGCACTGCGTATTTGCTCTAAAGAAGGTTCAAAAGTTTATGGTATTTTATCAGTGTTAACCCAAGCGTTTTACGATGCAGACTATTTATTTACAGTTCCTCCAACCGTTTTTAATCCTCCACCAAAGGTAGATTCTGGAGTATTATTATTAAAACGAAAAGAAAATTACACGTTACCTTGTGACGAAAAACTATTTTTTAGAGTTGTAAAAACCGGTTTTCAACAACGCAGAAAAACATTACGCAACAGTTTAAAAACATTCAATCTGTCGGATAATTTAAAAGCAAATACTATATTTGGGCAGCGACCAGAACAATTAAGTGTTTCTCAGTTTATTGAACTGACTTCGCTTATTGAAAATGATATAAATTAATTGTAATTGCGAGTATTGCGAAGCAATCTATCTCTCTATTAAAAAAAGATTGTTACGCCTTTTGTCCTCGCAATGAAGGAAAGCATTAAGTGGAAGACATCCAAGAAAACATACAATTTCAGCTTACAGATGAACTTATTGAAAAGGTAGAAATCCTTGTTGAAGATCAAAACGACAAAGATTTAAAAGCTTTATTAAATGAGTATCACCATGCAGATATTGCCGAAATTCTAGATGAATTAGATTTAGAAGACGCGGTTTATGTCATAAAACTTCTAGATTCTGAAACCACTTCAGAAATTCTAATGGAACTCGATGAGGACATTAGAGAAAAAGTACTTAAAAATCTTTCTACTAAAGAAATTGCCGAAGAGGTTGAAGAACTAGATACCGATGATGCGGCAGATATGATTGCCGAGCTTCCTGAAGAAAGGCAAGCAGAAGTTATCTCCCAAATAGAAGATGACGAACACAGAGAGGAAATCCAAGAACTTTTAGCCTACGATGAAGACACTGCAGGTGGACTCATGGCTAAAGAATTAGTAAAAGTTTACGAAACTTGGACTGTTGCAGGTTGCCTACGTCGTATTAGAGGACAAGCCAAAGACGTTACAAGAGTACACTCAGTTTACGTAGTAGATAAGCAAGACAAACTTATTGGCAGATTATCTTTAAAAGATTTAATCATTTCTAAAAGCGACCAAAAAATAGCAGATATAGCTAAAGATAATGTGGACTGGGTTCATGTTAATGACGATGTAGAAGATGTTGCCAAAGTAATGGCAAAATATGATTTGGAAGCCATTCCTGTTGTTAATGACAATCAAACTTTAGTAGGTAGAATTACTATTGATGATATCATTGATGTTATAAGAGAAGAAGCAGATAAAGATTACCAATTAGCGGCTGGTATTTCGCAAGATGTAGAAGCAGATGACAGCATTTTTAAATTAACAAAAGCACGACTACCTTGGTTGTTTATTGGTATGTTTGGCGGACTTGGAGCTGCTAGTATTATTGAACAGTTTAATGACAATATGGGCAATTTTATTGTATTGCTTAGTTTTGTGCCGTTAATTCAAGCTACTGCGGGTAATGTTGGTGTACAATCTTCGGCTATTGTAGTTCAAGGTATAGCTAATGGTACTATAGATGGTAAAATCTTAAAACGATTATTTAAAGAATTTTTACTGGGTTTGGTCAATGGTGTCGCAATTTCACTTGTTGCCATTCTTATCACACATTTTATATTTGGAACTCCATATATAGTATCTATAACCATAAGTATTGCATTAATTGCTGTAATTGTTATGGCTGCTATTATTGGCACATTTATTCCTATTTTTTTAGATAAAAGAGGTATTGATCCGGCTGTTGCAACAGGCCCATTTATTACCACAAGTAATGATGTTTTTGGTATATTAATTTACTTCTTAATAGCCAAATTGATTTTAGGAATTTAAGCCCCTAAAAACATCTAAATATTAAAAATATGCTTAAACTAGTATGACCATGAAAGTACTGCACCTAGACTCTAATCACCCTTTACTTATAAAACAACTTAACGCGTTAGGATTTACCAATCACGAAGATTACAAAGCCTCAAAATCTGAAATTGAAGCCAAAATTTCCGAATATGATGGCATGATTATTCGCAGTCGCTTTAGTATTGATAAAGCTTTTTTAGATGCCGCAACAAACCTAAAATTTATAGGACGTGTTGGTGCAGGATTAGAAAACATAGATTGTGATTATGCCCAAAAAAAAGGCATTCATCTCATTTCTGCCCCAGAAGGCAATAGAAATGCTGTTGGCGAACATGCTTTAGGAATGTTATTATCCCTATTTAATAAATTAAATAAAGCAGACAGAGAAGTTAGACAAGGCCAATGGTTACGAGAAGAAAACCGTGGGTTAGAATTAGACGGAAAAACTATTGGACTCATTGGCTATGGAAATATGGGTAAAGCCTTTGCAAAAAAATTAAAAGGCTTTGATGTAGAAGTATTATGCCACGATATAAAAACAGGTGTTGGAGATGCCAATGCTAAACAAGTTATTTTAGAAGAGTTAAAAGCCAAAGTAGACGTATTAAGCCTTCATACACCACAAACTGCATTAACGTTAAACATGGTTAATTCAGAATTTATAAATGGATTTAAAAAACCATTTTGGCTCATAAATACAGCACGCGGAAAAAGTGTAGTCACAGAAGATATAGTATTAGCTTTAAAATCTGGACAACTATTAGGTGCAGGATTAGATGTTTTAGAATACGAAAAATCATCTTTTGAAAATTTATTTTCTTCAAACACCATCCCAGAAGCCTTTCAATATTTAATAGAATCAGAAAATGTTCTTCTCTCGCCTCATGTGGCAGGTTGGACTGTTGAAAGCAATATAAAACTAGCACAAACCATTGTAGATAAAATTAAAGCAAAATTTTGCTAAATTTAGAACAGTGTTAAATTTAAAACTAAATGACATCAACAGCAACTACTCCCGAAGAATATATTGCACAACTTCCTGAAGATCGGAAAGCACCAATTACCAAACTAAATGAACTCATAAAGAAACACATGCCTGAGGGACTAGAAGCAGGCATGAGTTATGGTATGTTAGGTTATTATGTACCAAAATCTATTTATCCAGATGGTTACCATTGTAAGCCTTTTCCGCCTTTGCCTTTTATAAATTTGGCTTCACAAAAAAACTTTATTGCACTTTACCATTCCGGTATGTATGCCAAAAAGGAATTATACGATTGGTTTGTAGCAGAATATCCTAAACATTGCAAATACAAATTAGATATGGGGAAAAGCTGCGTGCGTTTTAAAAAAATAGATGATATTCCTTATGATTTAATAGAAGAACTATTAGGTAAAATGTCTGTTGAAGAATGGATTAGCATTTATGAAAATACGATAAAAAAATAACATATAAAATACAGGATTTCAATAGCTGAAATTCTGAAATAAATTCAGGATAAAATGAAAAAAAGAGTTACGGGAATTGGCGGACTATTCTTTAAAACCAAAGATCCAAAAGCAGCAAAAGATTGGTATAAAAAGCATCTTGGTTTTAATACAGACGATTATGGTTCTACTTTTTGGTGGAAAGACAAAGAGGGAAAAGATTGCTCAACACAATGGAGTCCGTTTGCAGAAGACACTAAATATTTTGAACCTTCAAAAAAAGACTTTATGTTTAACTATAGAGTTGAAAATTTAGAAGCGCTTTTAAAGGTTCTAGAAAGTGAAGGAGTAACTATTGTTGGTGATATGGAGACTTATGACTACGGGAAATTTGCATGGATTTTAGATAATGAAGGCAATAAGATTGAATTATGGGAACCTATTGATGCTGCTTTTCAGTAATTCATATTTGTTTTTTTACTAAATTTAACGTTTTAACTTTTATACCAAATACTAACCTCTAAAACGATTAAAAATGTCAGATGATAATAAAAATTTAAGTGATGACCTAGATGATATGATAGGTGATGCTAAAGAAGGAGCAAAAAAAGCAGGAGATAAAATAAGTCAAAAAGCTAGCGAATTCTCAGAAGATGCTAAAGAGTTTGGTCGTGATGCCAAAGAAGCAGCTAGTGAATTTGCTGATGATGCCAAACAAGTATTTAGTGATGGTAAAAATGTTGGCATTATTGCTCATATGACCTTTATTGGCTGGATAATAGCTATTGTAATGAATAGTAGTAATAAAACCGAATTTGGTTCTTTCTACATAAGACAGATGTTAGGCTTAGTTATAATTGCTATAGTTACATCATGGATTCCAATTATAAATTTAATCATGTGGCTTGTCTTACTTGTAGCATGGATTATGAGTGTAATTGCTGCTTTAGGTGGTGAAATGAAACCAACATTTTTATTTGGTAAACAATTTCAAGAATGGTTTAAAGGCCTTTAAAAATATTAAAACCCAGAATTAACATTCTGGGTTTTCTTTTTAGCATTAGTTTTCACTTTTATTAAATCTATAATCCAAAAGCAGAGTATCGCCAACACGTTGGTTGCCCATAACTCCACTAAAATAGACTCCAACAATTGGAGAATAATTGCCATACTTATCTACATTGAATTTAGGAACAGATGTCTGTATCACTGAACCTTGATCAACTTTATAATAAATATCCAATTTCTCTTTTAACATAACCGTTTTATAACCAAACGCATCTGTATCATAAATAGTAAAAAAATCATAAGGGTTAACCGTAAAACGCTTTTGGGCAAACATATAACCATCCTCATCTAAAGACCCATGAAAAAGTGCTCGCATGAAGTGTTGTACAGATCCCTTAAAAGCATGGTCTCGGTGTTTTATTGTTTTAGATTTTTCAGCTTTGTTTAAATCTTTATAAAATGAAGTCCCAAAATAGACAACAGAATGTGTAGTAAATGTTTTGGTTTCTAGATTTACATATTTATAGTTCACTTCAAAATCTGCAAGATCATAAGAAATTTCATATTGCAATGCCTTGTTTTTAATCTTAAGTACAGCATTTGAGCTTACGTATAAAGCTTTATTACTTTTATCATACTTTAAGACTAAGTCATCTTCATTTACTATTTTACAAGACTTACCAAACTCAGATGTTCCTAAAAATTCCTTTCTAAAAAGACGTAATTTTTGTCGTCTAGTTAAACCATCATCATATTCAATAAGCACTTCACTTAAAGCGTTATCTGCTTCAACGAGCTCTATAGAAATATTGTTTTGACTTCTATAATCGGAAATAAAAACTTTTTCATAGCCTAAATAAGAAATAACTAAAGTAGATTGTACAACGTCTGTATAAACTATTGAAAACACTCCATTGCTATCTGTCGTTGTACCTATTGTGGTATTATCAAAATATACAGCAGCAGTTTCAATAGGTTGTTGTGTTATTTTATCTACAACACGCCCTGTAAACGTTTGCGACACACAAAATAAAGGTAAAAGAAAAATAATTAGATAAGTTTTACTTATCATGATTATCCATGAATTTACGTTCTAACTCAGCTTGAAACTCTTCCATTACTGGTCTAACAGTACTTTCTGGTAGGTCTGCAATTTTTATATACATTAAGCCGTCAACCGCATTATTAAATAAAGGATCGACGTTAAATGCAACGAGCTTAGCATTCTGCTTGATA
Organism: Winogradskyella sp. ECml5-4; assembly: GCF_036903175.1. Taxonomy (NCBI): domain Bacteria; kingdom Pseudomonadati; phylum Bacteroidota; class Flavobacteriia; order Flavobacteriales; family Flavobacteriaceae; genus Winogradskyella; species Winogradskyella sp. ECml5-4. Next base: position 184,262 of record NZ_JAYJLF010000006.1, read on the forward strand.
TATTTTTTAAGTAAAACGGGTAATCGTAAAGCTCCTGGCTCTACTTCGTCTATAATCTTATCAAACTTATTTAAATCGGCTTCTGTTGCATCAAAAACAAAATCCTTATCTGCATCTTGAAGTTTTACTTTAAATTCTTTTTTAGGATGCACGTATTGCGCCACATAAGGATCGTAATAATGAGACTTCATAAATTCAATCATCAAACTTTTAGAAAAGTTAGAAAACTGATTACTTATACTTACTCCTCCTATTAAATATTTATGTTCTGGATAACGTAACGTGGTGTGTACAATTCCTTTCCAAAGCAAAAATAAAGGCATTGGTTTTTGTTGGTATTCTTTAATGATAAAAGCACGCCCCATTTCTATGGATTGGCTCATCATTTTATGTAATTCGGGCTCAAAACGAAATAAGTCTTGCAAGTAAAACCCATCGATTCCAAAGCGTTCAAAAATTTTAGATCCTAAGCCCATTCTATAAGCTCCTGCAATGACATTTTTCTCGTTATCCCATAAAAACATTTGATGGTAGTAAGCATCAAAAGTATCTAAATCAATAGCTTCGTTAGTCCCTTCGCCTACTTCTCTAAATGTAATTTCTCTAAGCCTTCCTATTTCTCTTAAAATATTAGGAATATCTTTAGGAGAGGCTAAAAACACTTCGTAATTTTTGCTTTCTAAAAGCCTACAATCACTTACTCTAAGCTTATCTACCTCAGCAATCATCACTTTTGGTGCTATAGGAGTCACAATACGTTTGGGTATTTTGGCCACCTTTAATTGTGATTGAATATTATCTAAAATTTTAGGTTTATCTTCAAACGTTTTAGATAACATATACGTTTTTCGTCTTAAAAACTCTGAAAATTCGGGAAGACTAGGATGCTCTTTTTGATCTTTTACAGAAATTGCTTTTCCAACTCTAACCTTAATAACACGGCGTTTTTGAGTTAACAACTCCGAAGGTAATTTTGCTGTTCTAAGTGTGTCACTTAACTTAGAAAGCCTATAAAACAAACGGCTATTTTTAGCATGAAAATAAATAGGAACTACAGGCACTTCTGCTTTCTGAATTAATTTCATAGCCGCAGCTTCCCACTCCTTATCAACCACTAACTTTCCATCTCTATATGTAGAAACCTCTCCTGCTGGAAAAACCCCTAACGGGTGCCCTTCTTTTAAATGTAAAATTGCATTTTTAAAACCGGCAATACTGCTTGCCGCATCTTTTCTGCCTTCAAAAGGATTTACAGGCATTATATATGGCTTTAGAGGCTCTATACGATGCAATAGAAAATTAGCAATAATTTTAAAATCGCTTCGCTGTTCTATCATTAATTTTAACAGTAAAATACCATCAATACCACCTAATGGGTGATTAGAAATTGTAATGTAAGGCCCTTCTTTAGGCAGACGCTTCATATCTTCTTCAGGTATTTCAAACTTAATCTGAAATTCATCCAAGATAGCATCAAGAAATTCTACATTACTAAGGTGTTTATTACGGTTATAGATTTTATTTAGAGTAGAAATATTAAGCACTTTCATTAATACCCATCCCAAAAAAGTACCTAAGAATCCATACTTATCAGCATGGATTGCTTTAGCGACTTCCTTAGCGGTTACTAAACCAGTATCAGACGATTTCCCCATAAAACAAATGTAGTAAAGTTTATTTAGTTACAATTTGTACTGTTCCTTGCGTTAATTGCTTCAATAATACCTCTTTATCTTTTTCAAGCTCTTTTATAGCAGCATCATTATAATGCCTAATGGTATATAGACTTACATTTTCGTGACATGTTACATTGAATTTTGCTTTTAAATGCTGAAGCAATTTTTCTAAATTATCGTATAAATTATCTATACAAACAGAAAAACTAATTGCTGAATTCTGAATGACATCAACTTTCATTTTATACAAATGTAATAAACTAAAAATCTCACTAATATTCTCTTCCATAATATATGAAAAATCTAAAGACGATAAAGAAATTAAAGTCTGATTTTTTTTCACAATAAAACACGGAATCTCAGGAACTAGAGCTTCTCCTTTACTAACACATGTACCACTTCCCTCTGGGTTTAAAAAAGATTTTACATATAAAGGGATTTCTTTTCGTTGTAAAGGTTGAAGCGTTTTTGGATGAATTACAGAGGCTCCATAAAATGCTAATTCAATAGCTTCTCTGTATGAAATTTGATGCAATAATTGTGCATTTTCAAAGTAGCGTGGATCTGCATTTAATACACCTGGCACATCTTTCCAAATTGTTACACTATTTGCATTTAAACAATAAGCAAAAATTGCGGCTGTATAATCACTTCCTTCTCTACCTAAAGTTGTTGTAAAGTTATTAGAATCACTCCCTAAAAATCCTTGCGTAATATTTAAAACATTTACATCTAAATTAGATAAAATATTAGCTTGGGTTCTTTCCCAATTTACGTTAGAGTGCCTGTAATAATTATCTGTTTTAATAAACTCTCTTACATCTACCCAATTATTCTTTAAACCAATATCATTGAGGTAATGGCTAATAATTGTCGTTGAAATTAATTCACCAAAACCAATAGTTTGATCATAAACATAATTGTAATCTGGTGATTTATTACTTTTAAAAAATGTATTTAATTCGTCAAAAAGTGCTTTTATATCTGAAAACACTTGGTGATTTTCATTTTTAAACAAATTGACCATAATGTCGTTATGACATTTAACAACCTCATGTATTGCACTTTGCAGTTCAGCTTTATTTTCAAAATAATTTTTGATAACCAATTCCATTCTATTGGTTGTCTTACCCATTGCAGAGATTACAACTAAAGTATTATTATAACCTGTAGTTTGCAATACTTGTGCTAAATTTTTTACACCGTTTGCATCTTTTACCGATGCTCCTCCAAATTTATAAACGCGCATTATAGTTGGTTTAAATAATTAGTAATTCCATTTTCGTCCAAATGCACCACATCCCAATCTCGCATTACATTTGCTCCTTTACTTTCATAGAATTTTATGGCAGGCTCGTTCCAATCTAAAACGTCCCAACAAATTCGTTTTACACCTAAATCTTTTCCATACTTTACTACAGTATCTAAAAGTTGAGAGCCTAATCCTTTACCTCTACTTTTTTCGCTAATAATAAGGTCTTCTAAATGCAAAACTTCCCCTTTCCATGTAGAATATCTAGGGTAAACTAAAGCAATACCTTCTATAATATGGTCTACTTCTAAAACAAAACAAGTAAATTTTGGCTGAGTACCAAAACCATCTTTTTCTAAATCAGAAACACTAACTTCTACAGCTTCTGGTTCTTTTTCAAAGGTTGCTAATTCTTGAATGAGTTCTAAGACTCTTGGCATATCTTCCTTTACGGCTAATCTTATCTGGGTCATTATATGTCTTAAATGAAAACTCAAATATAAACCAACTCTGTTGACATAACAATTAATTTACAACACGAAAACGTTATAGTTTGTTAAAAAATGCGATATTTGCTTGCTACTAATCAATAATTTACTCATGTCTAAAAGAAATCAAACCTTAGGAGAATTTATAATTGAAAATCAAACGTCTTTTAAATACACTTCTGGGGAACTTTCCCGACTTCTTAACTCTATACGCTTAGCCGCTAAAGTTGTAAACCACGAAGTAAACAAAGCAGGTTTGGTAGATATAATTGGTGCTGCTGGAGACACTAACATTCAAGGTGAAGATCAGCAAAAACTAGATGTATATGCCAATGAAAAATTCATACAAACCTTAACCAAAAGAAATATTGTTTGTGGTATTGCTAGTGAGGAAGAAGATGATTTTATTACGATTAATAGTCAAGATGAAAACCACCAAAATAAATATGTTGTATTAATAGATCCTCTCGATGGCTCTTCTAATATAGATGTTAATGTGTCTGTTGGTACTATTTTTTCAGTTTACAGACGTGTAACTCCATTAGGCACACCTGTTTCTTTAGAAGATTTTCTTCAAAAAGGGATCGCGCAAGTCGCTGCAGGCTATGTGGTTTATGGAACCTCTACAATGTTAGTTTATACAACTGGTGATGGCGTTAATGGTTTTACATTAAATCCGGCAATTGGTTCGTATTATTTATCACATCCAAACATGCAATTTCCTGAAGATGGAAATATTTACTCTGTAAATGAAGGAAACTATTTAGATTTCCCTTTAGGCATCAAAAAATATATTAAATATTGTCAGGAAGATGAAGGCGAAAGACCTTACACAAGTAGATATATTGGCTCTTTGGTTTCAGATTTTCATAGAAACATGATCAAAGGAGGTATTTATATGTACCCAAAAAGTTCTAAAAACCCTAAAGGAAAATTACGCTTGCTTTATGAATGTAATCCTATGGCATTTATAGCAGAGCAAGCCAATGGAAAAGCTAGCGATGGCTACACACGTATTATGGACATAGAGCCAACAGAGCTTCATGAACGCGTACCTTTTATTTGTGGCAGCAAAAACATGGTAGAAAAAGCAGAAGAGTTTATGCGTAATAATTAAGCCTAGAAAAAAGTAATAAAAAAAAAGCAACCTAAATTAGGTTGCTTTTTTTTTATAATATAAGATCTAAAACGACTATTTATTCATGTTTTTCATTTCTTCAACAAACGCATCTAAATCTAATTTGTCGTGTGCAAGAGCTAAAGCTTTATCTGCAATATATTTTGCATTTTGAGAATGAAATCCTAAGCCAACACATAATTTTTCTAATAACCAATGCTGATTTGGTCCTTCGATATCATCAACCCAAACCATACGCGCCAAATCATATAAACGCTCTAAACGCATATCATAAGATGTTGGTGGATTTATAGAATGTGTATCGTAATCTTTTAAAATTAATTTATAATCGGCTTCTGAGATATCTAATCGTGTTGCTAAACGATCCAAAAAAGCTCTTTCTTTATCAGTGATTACACCATCACTCATTGCAACTCTTACAATAGCTGCAAAATGGTCTTCATTACGTTTTTTAAATCCGCTATCGAATAAATCTGAAAATGACATATATATACTTTATTTATTATCTAATTAATAATTCTGAACAAATATAATTCTATTCAAAGAATTATCATTAGTGAACACTTCAAAAATTTTATATTTGCATCTTCAAACAAAGAAACTTGAGTAAAGTATCTATTGCCCAAACATTCGCACAGACTTTGCAACTGCAAAATCTGCAGACTGCTATTGCCCAAAGCGAAACAAAAACACATTTAAAAGGTCTTGTTGGCTCTTCATTTTCAATTACGGTTTCTGAAGCCTTTAAAACAGCCGACAAACCCTTTTTACTAATCTTTGACGACAAAGAAGAAGCCGCCTATTACCTCAACGATTTAGAACAGCTCATAAACACTAAAGATGTGTTGTTTTATCCAGGAAGTTATAGGAGACCTTATCAAATTGAGGAAACCAATAATGCCAACGTACTCTTACGAGCCGAGGTTTTAAACCGAATTAATTCGCGTAAAAAACCGTGTATTATTGTGACCTATCCTGATGCCCTTTTTGAAAAGGTCGTCACCAAAAAGGAACTTGAAAAGAACACTTTAAAAATTTCTGTTGGCAACGATTTAAGCATCGAATTTGTTAACGAAGTCTTATTTGAATACAAATTTAAACGTGTTGATTTTGTTACCGAACCTGGAGATTTCTCAGTAAGAGGTGGTATTGTTGATGTGTTTTCATTTTCACATGATGAACCTTACCGAATTGAATTTTTTGGTGACGAAGTAGATAGCATTAGAACCTTTGATGTAGAAACACAACTCTCTACAGAGCGCATTAAAAAAGTGAGCATCATTCCTAATGTGGCTAATAAAATGATTGCTGAACAACGCGAAAGTTTTCTTAAGTACATTTCTAATAAAACTGTTATTTTTTCTAAAAATGCAGCTTTAGCGTTTTCACGAATTGATGATTTTTATGAAAAAGCAGAAGACGCTTTCAAAAACTTATCTAGCGAAATTAAGCAGGCTTCACCTGAAGAATTGTTTTGTAATTCAGACTTATTAAAACGTCAGTTTTTAGAATATCCTTTAGTCGAATTTGGAAATGAAGCCTATTTTGCTCAGCAACTTATAGCATTTTACACTAAGCCACAGCCTGCATTTAATAAACAATTCAATCTGTTAATTGAAGATTTAAATGAAAATCACGCTAAGGGCATCACCAATTATATCGCTTGTGTTAGCGAACAGCAAGCGAAACGTTTTCATGATATTTTTGATGACGCAGAACAAACCGTGCATTACAAAACAGTAGTGCTTTCACTTTATCAGGGTTTTATAGATACCGAACACAATCTAGCAATTTATACCGACCACCAAATTTTTGATCGTTATCATAAATTCCATCTTAAAAATGGTTATGCCAAAAAGCAAGCCATTACTTTAAAGGAATTAACAAATCTTGAAATTGGAGATTATGTTACGCACATTGATCATGGTATTGGTAAATTTGGAGGTCTACAAAAAATAGATGTTGAAGGTAAAAAGCAAGAAGCCATAAAATTAGTCTATGGCGAGCGCGATATTTTATACCTAAGTATACATTCACTTCACAAAATCACTAAGTTTAACGGTAAAGATGGCAAACCACCAACCGTTTATAAATTAGGAAGTAAAGCGTGGAAAACCTTAAAGCAAAAAACAAAATCAAGAGTTAAGGAAATTGCCTTTAACCTTATTAAGCTTTATGCCAAACGAAAACTAAAAAAAGGCTTTCAGTACGCACCAGATAGCCATATGCAATTGGAGCTCGAAGCTTCATTTGTGTATGAAGATACTCCGGACCAAATCACGTCTACAGCAGATATAAAAGCTGATATGGAAAGTGAACGACCAATGGATCGCCTAATTTGTGGTGATGTTGGTTTTGGTAAAACGGAAGTTGCTATAAGAGCCGCTTTTAAAGCCGTAGATAATGGCAAACAAGTTGCTGTTTTAGTACCAACGACGATATTGGCATATCAACATTCACGTACTTTTAAAGAACGTTTAAAAGATTTTCCGGTAACTGTTGATTATGTTAATCGTTTTAAAACAGCTAAAGAAAAACGCGAAACTTTAGAAGGTTTAGAAAAAGGAAATATTGATATTATTATTGGTACGCATCAATTGGCTAGCAAAAACGTAAAATTTAAAGATTTAGGCTTACTAATTGTTGATGAAGAGCAAAAATTTGGAGTTGCCGTTAAAGAAAAACTGAGAACCATTAAGGAGAATGTTGATGTGTTAACATTAACAGCCACGCCTATTCCTAGAACGCTTCAATTTAGTTTGATGGCTGCTAGAGATTTATCCGTTATTAATACAGCACCACCAAACCGTTATCCTATTGAGAGTCATGTGATTCGTTTTGGTGAAGAAACCATTAGAGATGCGGTGAGTTATGAGATTCAGCGTGGTGGTCAAGTATTTTTTATTCATAATAGAATTGAAAATATAAAAGAAGTCGCTGGTATGATTCAGCGATTAGTGCCTGATGCCAAAATTGGTATTGGCCATGGGCAACTCGATGGTAAAAAATTAGAAAATCTCATGCTCGCCTTTATGAATGGTGAGTTTGATGTCTTGGTGAGTACCACGATTATAGAAAGTGGCTTAGATGTCCCAAATGCAAATACCATTTTTGTTAATAACGCTAACAATTTTGGTTTAAGCGATTTGCACCAAATGCGAGGTCGTGTTGGTCGTAGTAACAAAAAAGCCTTTTGTTATTTTATTACGCCAGAATATTCGGCAATGACAGCCGATGCTAGAAAACGAATTTCAGCTTTAGAACAATTCACAGAATTGGGCAGCGGATTTAACATTGCGATGAAGGATTTAGAAATTCGTGGTGCAGGTGATTTACTAGGAGGAGAACAAAGTGGATTTATTAATGATATTGGTTTTGATACCTATCAGAAAATTTTAAATGAAGCCATAGACGAATTAAAAGAAACGGAGTTTTCAGATTTATACAAAGACGACGGTAAACCAAAGGAATATGTAAAAGACATAACTATAGATACCGATTTTGAGTTACTATTTCCAGACGATTACATCAACAATATTACTGAACGTTTAAATCTCTACACCAAACTCAACGCGATTAAAACCGAAGAAGAACTCGCTAAATTTGAAACTGAAATTATTGACCGATTTGGCGAACTACCAACACAGGTTTCAGATTTATTAGATAGTGTACGACTTAAATGGATTGCCACAAAAATGGGCATTGAAAAACTGATTATGAAGCAAGGCAAAATGATTGGTTATTTTATTCAAGATCAACAAAGTGGCTTTTATCAGAGTGAAGCATTTACTAAAGTCTTACAATTTGTACAGATGAATGCAAGTAAATGTAAAATGAAAGAAAAACAAACCCGAAAAGGATTACGCTTAATATTAACTTTCGAAAAAATTAAGAACACAAAACAAGCACTTGCTGCCTTATCCGATATTAAATGAATGAAAAAAGTCATTTAAATCATCTTTTACTGCTCATTTTTGCAACAGTTTGCCTTAGCACTTCTGGTCCTTTGGGTAAATTTATAGACATGCCAACTCCTGTAATTATTTGGTGGCGCTCTATTTTAGCTGTAATTATACTTTTCTTGTTTTGTGTTTATAAAGGCATTAATTTAAAAATAAGCAACAAAAAAGATCGTCTCACCTTTTTTATCGCTGCTTTATTAATGGGTGGCCATTGGATTTTCTATTTCTATGCTCTAAAGCGCTCTAATGTAGCTATTGGCATGATTTCGTTATTTACGTTTCCTGTTATTATAGCCTTATTAGAACCTTTTTTTTCAAAAACAAAATTAGATCCTATACACATTGTACTAGGATTAATGGTACTAGTTGGCATATCTATTTTAGCCCCAGAATTCAATTTAGAAAGCAGTCAATTACAAGGCATTATGTTTGGTTTGCTTTCTGCTATATGTTATGCTTTAAGAATTTTAATGCTAAAGGAGCATATTGCTACCTATAATGGTACCATGCTTATGTTTTATCAAGTTGTAATTTTAACCATTGTATTGGCACCTGTTTTATTTTTTATGGACACCTCTAATATTACAACACAATACCCTTACGTTTTGTTATTAGCTATAGTAACTACAGCTATTGGACATACCATGTTTGTTCAAAGTTTAAAATACTTTAAAGCGAGTACAGCGAGTATTATTGGTAGCACACAACCTATATTTGGAATTATAATTGCATTTTTTTTCTTGAATGAAATACCATCGTTTAATACATTTATTGGTGGCAGTTTGATATTAGCAACCGTAATTATTGAAAGCATTAGATCTAAAAAGATTAAATAGAGTTATAATGGCTTAATTATTGAGGGTATTCAGTGGTTAGCATTTTTGTAAATAAGGCTTAAGCATGAAAGAAATTTACGAACCAAAATTCGTCGAAAATCTGTTTGATAAAATGTCGGGGTCGTATGCTTATATGAATTACATCACTTCATTTGGATTTAGCGAACGTTGGCGAAAACAATGTGTTGAAGAACTACATATTGAAGACAAAAAAGTGATTGTGGATTTAATGACTGGTATGGGCGAATGCTGGAAGCACGTACTCAATAAGAACACTATAAATTCACAGCTTATTGCTTTAGATTTTTCATCTGAAATGATAAAACAAGCAGAGAAAAACAAACTAAAATTTCCACATTCTAAAATTACAATTTTAAAAGAGGATGTTTTTCATAATTCAATAGAAAACGAATCTGCAGATTATATTATTTCAGGGTTTGGACTAAAAACGTTTAATGCAGAACAACTAAATGCTTTAGCAAATGAAATTGACAGGCTATTAAAACCAAATGGAACGTTTTCCTTAATTGATGTGTCTGTTCCAAAAAATAATATTTTGAAGTTTTTTTATCTGTTTTACTTAAAAAATGTCATTCCGCTTTTAGGAAGGCTTTTTTTAGGCAGTCCTGAAACTTATAAAATGTTAGGTATTTATACGGAAGCTTTTGGCAATTCAAACAATGCTTTTCAAATTTTTAAAAGAGATAATTTTGAAGTCGAATATATCAATTATTTTTACGGTTGCGCAAGTGGCATAAAAGGCAAAAAAATAAAATAACAATTAGCAAACAGTTTTACAAAACATACAATATCATGAAAAAATTATTAATCCTATTTTTGGTTTTACCTTTAATATGTCAAGCTCAAAGTGTAAAAGGCACATTTTCACCTGCCGAAGATTTTAGCTATGCCTTTTTATACCAAGCTACGCCAGAAAGTGCTAATTACGTCGACAGAGGACAGCTTGACCGTACAGGTAATTTTGAAATCCAATTAGACTCTACCGCAAAACCTGGTATTTATAAAATTGTATATGCGATTCCGCCAGAAGAAAACAATTTCGATTTTATCTACGATGGAAAAGAAAATATCTCCTTTAATTTTAGTCAAGAAAATGGTGTAAGCTTTACAGAATCGGAAGAAAACAAACTTTGGAACTCTTATCTTAAAAGCATTGATATGGTTAACCAAACCATAAGCAATTACTTCGCTAAAGAAAACTCAGATAAAAAAGGTTTTAAAGCTATTTTTAAAACCTTAAAAGATACACAAACAGGCTATGAAGAATTGGCTCAAGGTAAATTAGTGTCTAGTTTTATTATCGCAAACAGACCTTATATTCCTACGGAATATGAAGACATCTCCACCTATTCAAAAAACTTAAAGCAACACTATTTAAGTCAGATTGATTTTAGCAATTACCTACTACAAAGCTCATCATTTTTAATAGATCGTGTTACGGCCTATGTGTTTAATATGGTAGAAAACCCAAGCAACGCCACTTATAAGGCGCATATTGACGATGTAGCAGCAGCTATAAACACCAATGACTTAATTATTAAAACAAGTTTATTGGAAATGATTTGGAAGCATTTTGTAGATCAAAAAAATCATGAAGTTGCTAATTATATTACTACCAATTATTTGTTAGAACTAGCTAAGGCTACAGAAAATAATGTTTTACTAGACATGGTTATTTCTTTTAAAAACACCTCTATTGGATCTAAAGCTCCTAATTTTGATATTACCTCTAACGGAAAAAACACCAACTTACATCAATTAAAAGGTGCAGAACATTATTTGCTTATTTTTTGGAGTAGCACTTGCAGTCATTGTTTAAGCGAACTACCAAAGGTAAAAGAAATGGTTGCCAACAAACCCAACTTAAAAGTTGTTGCCTTTGGATTGGAAGACGATAAAAAGAGCTGGAATAATGAAATTAAAAACTACCCCGATTTTATTCATCAAATTGGTTTAGGTAAATGGGATAATCCTGTTGTAAAAACCTATGGAGTTTCGGCAACACCAATGTATTTTTTATTGGATTCTTCTAAAATTATTACAGAGAAACCTTATGAACTTAAAGATCTAGAAAATTTACTAAAGCAATTATAAAAACATTAAAAAGTAGACTATAGTCATATTAGCACTTATTTATAGGATAATTAATCAAAGAGGTACAAACGCTAACAATCTTGATTAATTTCAAACTAATTAAAAAAGAAAACGCTCAGAAAAACAAGTGTTTTATCTGAGCGTTTTGAAACTAAATAACCAACCAAATTTAGTTTCATTTCTATGGTTTTATCTTTTTTTGAGGTCACTTAGACCACCTAAATTTAAATTCTATCATATAATTTAAGTGTCTATTTATATGCTTCTTGTGTTTTCTCTAGTATTCTCTACTTTCTTTGTTTTTTGCTTACGTTTTTTAAGTTCTTCAGACTGTTTAGCCCCTTTACCATCTTCTACGTTTGCATTTCTGTAATATTGTATATATCCTCTTCCTGTAAATTCATAAACAGTACCAGAACTCGAATGGTATAACGCAATCTTACTATCATTAATAACGCTGAGTTCAAAGAATTCATTGTCAAAGAAATCATAATCTAATGTTAATGTTTTTAAGTACATATTTCCTGACACATTACCTACACCATAACTCCCTATAAAATCCCAATAAATGTTATTAATATTGTAAGCGTTTACGTCTTGAGAACTTCTAAATGTATCGTCATTTCCACCAGATAAAAACTGAAGGTAATTCTCATTATCAAAATCATTTAAAACTCCATAATTACTTGTGTATGTTTTTTCCCAAGCTGTATATTCTTGTAAGAAATAATGAATGTTGTCATAAAACACATAGTCATAATCAAAGTTAGCACGCTGGTAACCGTTTAAGAAATACGACGTATCATTAAATGGGTTGTATAATTCAATCGTATTATAATCTACTTGATAAACGTCAAAACTATCATAGCCATCAATAATATGGTAAACGTCTAAAACTCTATCGTAGGCATCATAACTTCCTATTTCAACACCATAGCCATTTCCTTGGCTTCCTATACCAACTAAATTATTGTTTGCATACATACGACCATTATTAAACGACACTGTAAATGCAATTTGTAAAAATGGTGTTTCTCCATAACCTTGTGTTGCATTAATATCTACATACCACAAATCATAAGAACTTAATAATTGATTTAGTGAAACTGGTGGCTCATCTATATAATGCGTTTCCTCTACATAACACGATGTAAATAATGTTGCAACAAATGCAAATCCGAAAAGTAGTTTTATAGTCTTCATAATCTAACGGTTTTAAGGTTATTAATTGTAGCGTTTCAAAACACGTGCCAAAAAAATATTATGACGCTATTTAAAACCATACAAAAAACATATTTGTTCTGGTTATTTTCACATCTTCAAGGTCTTAAAACAAGGAAGCGTTAACATGGTTTTAGCTCGAATAATTCTATAAATTTTCCGTAACTTTGGTATACTAAACTGATTTAACCTCTATGAGTGATACAACAAAATATGCTGTTTTTGGTGCCGGAAGTTGGGCAACTGCTATTGTAAAAATGCTTTGCGAAAATTTAGATGAAATAGGTTGGTATATGCGAAGTGTTTACGCTAAAGAACACCTTTTAAAAGAACAACACAATCCTAGTTATTTAAGTTCGGTTGAGTTTAAAACTGAGCAATTAAAACTAAGCAACGATATTAACGAAATAGCAGAATGGGCAGATGTGCTTGTTTTTGTTATTCCATCCGCTTTTATTCATGCCGAATTAGAGAAATTAACTGTTGATATTAGCAAAAAAACTATCGTTTCTGCTGTAAAAGGTATTATGCCAGAAACAGGAAAGCTTGTTGGTGAACAATTTCATGATGCTTATAATATTCCGTTTGAAAATATTGCTGTTATTGCTGGTCCTTGTCATGCAGAGGAAGTAGCATTAGAGCGTTTATCTTACTTAACAATTGCTTGTGACGACTCTAAAAAAGCACAAGCTATTGCCGATAATTTATCAAGCGATTATATTAAAACAAAAATTAGTGATGATATCATTGGAATTGAATATGCAGTAATGTTAAAAAACATCTACGCTATTGCTGCCGGAATTGCACATGGACTAGGTTATGGCGATAATTTCCAGAGTGTACTAATGAGTAATTCTATTCGCGAAATGAAACGCTTCATTAAAAAGATGCACAAGATGAAACGCAACATTAATAATTCGGCTTATTTAGGCGATTTATTAGTAACGGGATATTCTATTTTTTCTCGAAACCGTATGTTTGGCAATATGATTGGTAAAGGTTACACTGTAAAATCTGCTCAAATGGAAATGAACATGGTTGCAGAAGGTTATTACGCCACAAAAAGTGCATTTGATTTAAATAAAAAGAATAAGAAAAAAACACAACTTCCTATTATAAATGCCGTTTACGATATTTTATATGAAGGAAAAGATGCTAAGAAGGTGTTTCAGAAATTGACTGATAAGCTGGATTAAACAATTCCAGCGAAAGCAGGAATCTCATCAACTGTAAATCAATTAATTTAAAATTTTAACAGAATCTCGAAGTTTTCCGTCATTTCAAAGCTAACTTTTTTATTAGCTATGGCTATCTGATTTTTTTTATTCGTTCATTTTTGCCTTGATGCAAAACGAACCAAAAAATCGTTGCTTCCAACTTTGTCGGAATTTGGTTTAAGACAATGATTATTTAGTTTCTAATTGAATCATCATTATAATTCTATTACTTTACCAAAACACCTCGCAACTGCATCAAAGGAATGGTCTGCAAAGCCTTTTCGTTAATGGTGTTTTTTCTAAAAAGATATGTTTTATCAAACATTTGATTGCCTTCAAAAAACGTGATTTTAAACTCATTATTCAGTTCTAAAACCTTTTCTTGTAGGTATTCAATTTTAGCGTAACTTCTTGCTGGCAGTTTTGCAATGGTGTGACGCATTACAGGTGTTATTTTTTTATCATTATAACCTCTGGTCACAATAAGAACGGTCTCTAAATCATCATCACTATTGTTAATGATATAGGCATTCCAGTCTTGTGTCTTATATTCTATATGTTGCTCTCGTACAACAGCAACGTGTACGTCTTTTACTTCTGGAATTGTGATATCTTTTTTCATAGCGCAAAAATAGTAAACTATTCAAAATAAGAATTAGAATAGTAAGGTGTAATTATACCTTTAAGATTATTAATGACCATGTGCTTAAAGAGCTCTGACTCCGAATAAGATTCAAATAAATTCTTCTTTTTAAATATTAGATTATCAATTCTAAAAAAATAGATTTTCACCACTAATTCTATATTAATATCTTTTCTAATATCACCTAATTCTTGAGCTTTATTTAATAAGTCTAAAACAATGTCATTTGCTAATTCTTCAATAAAATCATTATACAGCTTGTTTGCTTTTGGGTAATATTTTTCTATGCCATAAAGAAAAGAGGGCTTAAAGTATTTTAAATACTCAAACCCTCTCTGGTAAATTAATATAACACTCAAAATAGGATCTTTACCATTGCTATTAACCACCCTATTTATATCTTCCTTATATTCATTTATTAAACTTTCTAAACTAGAGCTCACTAGATCTTCTTTGTTTTCAAAAAATGAATAAATGGTTTTTTTAGAAATCCCAAGCGAGCCTGCTAAATCATCTAAAGTGACATGTTTACTGCCACATTGTGTAAACTTTGCGATAGAATGCTTTAACAATTCTGCTTTAGTAATCATCTCCTAATTTATATTATCTCCATCCACCACCAAGTGCTTCATATAAATCTACTATAGATACCAATTGTTGTAATTTGCTATCTATAATATTAAGTTCTGCACTTAAGGCGCTTTGTCTTGCTGTTAATAAATCTAAATAGTTAGCGTAACCATTTTTAAGTAATTCTTCTGAGTTTGCTTCTGCTGTTCTTAGGGCTTCAACTTCGTTTTTTCTAAACTCGAATTTTTTGGTCTCAGCTTCATAAGAGAACAAGGCATTAGACACTTCATTACCTGCTACTAACAAGGTCTTTTTAAACTGAAGTAAAGCCTGTTCTTGTTGCGCAATAGCAACTTCTCTTTGCGTTTTTAATTTCCTTTGATTAAAAAGAGGTTGCGTTAATCCGCCAACCACAGTCGCAAATAATGAATTGGCATCCAGCAATTTATCCAATTCTAAACTTTGAAATCCGCCTGAAGCTGTTAATTTTAAAGATGGATAAAAGTTACTCTTAGCAACATTGGTTAGCTCAAAAGATTGAATTAATCCATACTCCGCAGACATAACATCTGGTCTATTACTTAACAAGGTTGCTGGTACACCCAATACAATCTCTTGTTCAATATTTTGAG
This sequence comes from Winogradskyella sp. ECml5-4, assembly GCF_036903175.1. Lineage (NCBI taxonomy): Bacteria > Pseudomonadati > Bacteroidota > Flavobacteriia > Flavobacteriales > Flavobacteriaceae > Winogradskyella > Winogradskyella sp. ECml5-4. Next base: position 200,012 of record NZ_JAYJLF010000006.1, read on the forward strand.
TATCTAAACTACTTCTTTCAAAATTTTGCGCTGTTTTACCAAGTAAAATGCTCAGTGTGTTTTCTGTTTTAAAAATAGCCGTTTCAATATCTACTTGTAGAGCTCTTGCACTATTGTATTGCGCAATATTTTGGTCTACTGCAACCTGCGTTACTTGTCCTGCCTCCTTTAAAGCTTTTATAGTTTCAACACCACTTTTTCTTGTAGCAATAGTTTGCTTTGTTATTTCTAATTGAGCATCTAAAGCTAGTAAATTGTAATAGGTATTAGCAATACTAGAAACCAACTGTGTTTTCACAAGTTGATGCCCAGCCACACTCTGTAAATAAGCCGCTTGTGTTGCTCTTTTATTACTTCTTATTTTACCCCAAATATCGGCCTCCCAAGATAGGTTTGCTGTTATATCATAGGTATCAATTCCGCCACTAAACAAAGCCCCAAACTGACTATTTTCTGACAATTCTTGATGTGTTGCATTTGCCCCCACACTAACGCTTGGTAAATACCCTGCCTTACCTTGCTTTGCATAAGCTTCGGCTGCTATGATTTGTTGTAACGCTATACGAACATCCATATTATTTTGCAGACCTTCTTCTATGTATTGTTGAAGATATTGATCTGTAAATAAATTTTTCCAAGATATATCTGCAATAGATAGACTATCTGTTGATAAATTTTCTGTTCTGTAAAGCGCTTCGGTTTCCGTTTCTAAATCTGGTCTCACATAATCTTGAGCCACAAAACAACTTTGTAATGTTAATGCAACGATTAATAACAAAGTAACTTTACTGAAATTTCTATGTTTTATAATTGATTTCATCTTCTTATTCTTCAATAGTTTGTACTGCTGGTTTACTAGAAACTTTTTCTTGTAACCACTGAAATAATATAAATAGGATTGGAATTACAAAGACTCCTAAAATAGTTCCTATAAGCATCCCTCCTGCTGCTCCTGTACCTATAGAATTGTTTCCTTCTGCACCAACTCCATTTGCTAATACTAATGGCATTAGTCCTAAAATAAAGGCAAATGAGGTCATTAAAATTGGACGCAAACGCGCTTTTGCTCCATTGATGGCTGCTTCTACTATACTCTCACCATTTTTTCGTCTCTGTAATGCAAACTCAACAATAAGAATGGCATTTTTGGCGAGTAATCCAATAAGCATAATTAAAGCGATTTGGAAATAAATATTGTTTTCTAAGCCTAAGAACTTTGTGCTTATATAAGCACCAAATACACCAAACGGCAAGGATAATACCACTGCAAATGGTAACAAATAACTTTCATACTGTGCACTTAACAAGAAATACACAAACAGAATACTTAGTATAAATATAAATGTCGTTTGGTTTCCTGCGTTCACCTCTTCTCGTGTTAAACCTGAATAAGACACGGTATAGTTGCTTGGTAGTTTTGCAACTTCTTCTTCAATAACTCTAATAGCATCACCAGTACTAAATCCGTCGTTAGTTGCTCCTGTTATTGATGTAGAGTTAAATAAATTGAATCGTGTTACCGATTGTGGGCCATAAACACGTTTTAGGTTTACAAATTGTGTAATTGGCGTCATTTCACCAGAATCTGTTCTCACATACATACTATTTAAGGCACTCTCATCTGCTCTGTCTTCTGGTAAAGCCTGTATATATACTCTAAATTGTTTTCCGAATTTAGAAAAATCTGACGCATAAATTCCACCAATATAACCTTGTAAAGTTGAAAAAATACTTGTTACAGAAACACCTTTCTCTTTAGCTAAAGGTACATTAACATCCATTTCATATTGTGGATAATTAGTGTTAAATGATGACGTCGCATATTTAATTTCTGGACGCTGCATTAAAGCCATTGTAAAGTCATTCTTAGCTTTATCTAAGTCTGAGAATTCACCACCAAATTTATCTAATAAATTAATTTCAAATCCAGCTGAGTTACCAAAACCACGAATACTTGGAGGTGAGAAGAAAATGATATTTGCATCAGGAATAGTCGCTGCGATACCAAATAATCTTCCTGTAATGGCTTGTGCAGAGAGTGCATCGTCTTTACGTTCACTCCAGTCTTTAAGTTTTATAATTCCAAAACCAAAGTTACTACCTGCACCACTAATTAAACTTCGACCTTTAATAAAGTTAATACCAACAATGCCGTCAATACCTTCAACTTTTTCGTATAATTTTCTTGCAACTGCATCTGTTCTATCTAACGATGCTCCTGGTGGTAATTCGATATTGGCAAAAATAATACCTCTATCTTCATTAGGCACAAATCCTGTAGGCGTTGTATTAGATGCCCAGTAAATTCCGATACCTGTAATTACTAAAAGTAGCACAGAAACAAATTTTCTTTTATATAAAAATTGAAGTGATCTTCCGTATCGTTCTACAGTAGCATTAAATCCACGATTAAATAAGGTGTAAAAACGTTTTAATGGGCTCTTCCCTTTTAATTCTTCATCGTCTTTATGCTCTTTTAATAACAAGGCACATAATGCTGGACTTAATGTTAAGGCGTTTACTGCCGAAATAAGAATTGCAATAATTAAGGTCACACCAAATTGCTCATAAAACACACCTGTTGGTCCTGTTACAAAGGTTACAGGAATAAATACGGCTGCCATTACCAAAGTAATTGAGATAATTGCACCAGAAATTTCGTTCATCGCAGTTAAGGTCGCTTTTTTAGGATTGTGTTCACCTTCATCCATTTTAGCATGGACCGCTTCTACAACTACAATGGCATCATCTACTACAATACCAATGGCGAGGACTAATGCAAATAGCGTTAATAAGTTAATAGAATACCCAAATACATTTAAGAAAAAGAAGGTACCAATAATAGAAACTGGTACTGCAATAGCAGGAATTAAAGTAGATCTAAAATCTTGTAAAAAGATAAATACAACTAAAAACACAAGTAAAAAGGCTTCTAACAACGTGGTAACCACCTTATCTATAGATGCATTTAAAAACAAACTGGTATCGTATGGTACAAAAATATTTAAGCCTTCTGGAAGATCTGCTTTTACATCCTCTAGAGTCGTTTTGATGTTTTCTATAATTTCTTGTGCATTTGATCCTTTAGTTTGGAAAATACCCATAAAAACTGCTGGATGTCCTAAACTCATGGCATTAGATGAATACGACTGTGCATCTAATTCAATAGTTGCAACATCTTTTAATCTTAAAAATTCGCCATTACCTAAAGCTTTTATTACAATATCGCTGTATTGCGCCTCATCTTTAAAACGACCACTATAAGTTAGTGTATAAGAAAAAGATTCTCCGTTATTCTGACCTAATGATCCTGCTGCTGCTTCTAAATTTTGTTCTGCTAAAGCTGCAGAAATATCTGAAGGAATTAAATTATATGATGCTAATTTTTCAGGATTTAACCAAATACGCATGGCGTAATCTTGTTGTGAGAATACACTAACATCACCTACACCACTAATACGTTGCATGGCAGGAATAACATTAATTTTTAAGTAATTCTGAATGAACGTAGCGTCATAATTTTCACTTTCAGAATACATAGAAATAAACATTAATGCACTCGTTTCTTGCTTCTGTGTAGTAACACCTGTTTGTATTACCTCTTGAGGTAATAATGGGTTGGCTCTAGCCACACGGTTTTGCACGTTTACAGCGGCAATATCTGCATCAATTTCCTGGTTGAAATACACTGTAATTTCTGCAGCTCCGGTATTTGATGCTGTAGAGGTAATATACGTCATACCCTCTACTCCGTTAATTTGTTCTTCTATAGGTATAATTACACTCTCTAGAACGGTTTCTGCATTTGCTCCTGTATAATTTGCCGTCACCTTAATTGTTGGTGGTGCAATATCTGGATACTCTTCAATAGGTAAGCTTGTGATACTAATAACCCCAAGCAAAACTATAATAATAGAGATTACTGTTGAAAGCACTGGTCTTTCAATAAATGTTTTTAACATGACTACTATTTTTTGAGGTTAATTAGTTTTTAAATAAAGTTGCTACGGGTTTAATAGCCTCTTCAAAAGGTATGTCTTGAGGTGATATTTTCATACCATTTCTTAATTTTCCAACACCTGATACTACAATTTTATCATTTGCATCAATACCAGACTCTACCACATACAAGTTATCTACAGATCCTTTTATTTTTATGATAGTCGTTTCAATTTTGTTGTCTTTACCTAGTTTAAAAATCATAACGTTTCCTTGCTGCTCAAAAGTAGCTGTTTGTGGCACAACTATAGCATCTTTATATTCAATAGGAAATCTTATTTTTCCACTATTTCCATTGGTTAAAATTTCGTTAGGGTTATCAAAAGCTGCTCTAATTTTTATAGTTCCTGTATTTTGATTAATTTGACCTGTACTGGTTTGAATACGTCCTTTTTCGGAATATTCTTTTCCGTTAGCTAAAATCAAACTTAAATCTGGCGAATTTTTAATTCGTTCTTCTTTTGTTTTCCCTTCTGATCGTTGCAAATGATCAATATATTGTGCTTCGTTAAAACTAAAAAAAGCATATACTTGGTCAATCTCACTTACTGTAGTTAATGGAGTTACATCATTTGGACTAATTAATGCCCCTTCTCTAAAATTAATAGAACCTACATAACCATCTATAGGACTTTTTATAGTTGCGTATCCAATATTTGCCGTAACACCACTATAATTAGCCTTTGCTTGTGCTAAATTAGCTTTTGCTGTTTCTAATTGTACAGGACTAATAATGTTCTTTTCTACCAAAGGAATCAATTTATTAACCTCTACTTGTGCCACATTAACACGAGCTTTTGCTGCTCCTGCATCTTGACTTAAAGACTGTGTTTCTAATTTAAATAATGCTTGTCCTTTTCGTACTTTCTGTCCTTCATCAACGTATACTTTCTCAATATATCCAGATGTCTTAGCTCTTACATCACTATTTACAACACCTTCAATAGTTGCAGGATAATCTGTGTACCCTATGACCGTTTTATTCTGTATTTGTGTTACAGGAAAAGGTGCTGGAGGTGCTTCTGCAACAGGCTTGTTTTCTTCGCTGTTACCACAACTTAAAACAACTAAAACTAAACTCAATGTTAGTAATGTATATAATCTATTCTTTCTCATTTTTTGGTTTTGTTTAAATATGGAATTGGTTATTTGTCAATTTTTCTCTTAATTCTTTAACTGATAAGGTGGCTTCATCTATAAACTTTATATAGTCATTATGAAAAGTTAAATCGAATTTTTCATCTTCGTTTTTAATGTTTTTATTGTTTTCAGATTCTTTATACGCTTTAATTTCTAAATGAATTTCACGCTCCTGATCCCAATGACTTATCATACTATCTACATGTTGAATAATTGTATTTTTATTTATAATAAAATACTTTTTACGATCACCAGTCTTAGTGAAATATTCAATTTTATTTAAATCTTGTAAATGGTTAAGATGTGTTGAAATTGTACTTTTACTTGCACAAAGTACACTAACCATGTCTTCAAAAGTAGACCCTCTTTTACCCGTAAGTATTATGTAAGACAAAATACGCGCAGCAACAGGTGCTAATTGCTCTCTAGCCTCTAAATGAACACCTAGTTTTTCAACTAAATTCATTTTTTTTTGACATATATTTTCTTTCATTATGCATGCTTTTATTACTGCTTTATAACCATAAAATAATCATGTACAGTAAAATTCTATGCAAATATATACCATCAGTTCGGAACAAACCGAACTAAACGAAGTTAAATTGTTGTTAAATAAAAAAGCCGACTGTTAACAGTCGGCTTAAAAATATATTTAGAGACGCTTATAAAGCAGATTTAAACTGCTCTAAGAAACGCACATCGTTTTCACTTAACAAACGAATATCACTAATTTGGTTAAGTAACATTGCTATTCTGTCTATTCCCATTCCGAAGGCAAAACCTGAATACACTTTAGAATCGATGCCACAATTATCTAAAACATTAGGATCTACCATACCACAACCCATAATTTCTAACCAACCTGTACCTTTAGTAATTTTATAATCGGTTTCGGTTTCAAGTCCCCAATACACATCAACTTCTGCACTTGGCTCTGTAAATGGAAAGTATGATGGACGTAATCTAATCTTAGATTTTCCGAACATTTCAGTAGTAAAATATTGTAAGGTTTGCTTTAAATCTGCAAAACTCACATCTTTATCAATGTACAAGCCTTCTACTTGGTGGAAAAAACAATGTGAGCGTGCCGAAATTGCTTCATTTCTATAAACTCTACCAGGAGAAATAGTCCTAATTGGTGGTTGGTTATTTTCCATATAACGTACTTGTACAGAACTGGTATGTGTACGTAATAAAATATCGGGATCGGTTTGAATAAAGAAGGTATCCTGCATATCTCTTGCTGGATGGTATTCTGGTAAATTTAAAGCCGTAAAGTTATGCCAATCGTCTTCAATTTCAGGGCCTTCACTAACGTTAAAACCTATACGCGAAAAGATATCAATAATCTCATTTTTAACAATAGAAATAGGATGACGCGCACCAATAGCAATTGGTTCACCTGGTCTTGACAAATCTCCGTAAATACCTATGTCCTCTTCTTGACTTTCTAAAGCTTCTTTTAGGTTATTTACTTTGGCTTCTGCTGTATTTTTAAGCTCATTTATGATTTGGCCGAATTCTCTTTTCTGGTCATTCGCCACATTTTTTAATTCGCCATAAAATGCCTTTAAGTGTCCTTTTGAGCCTAAATATTTAATTCTAAAAGCTTCAACTTCTTCTTTAGATTGCGCTTTAAAAGCTTCTGCTTCTGCTATAAGTTCTTTTATCTTGTCTATCATTTTATGCTGAATTTAATTCAGTATCTCATATTGAGAGCGCAAATTTAACGATTTTATACAAAAAAAACGCCTTCAAATTGAAGGCGTTTTTTATCTATTTTATAAAAAATACTTATTGCCTGATAAAAACGTCTTTATACGTTATATCATCTGACGTATCATCAGGGGTTCCATTATCGTAAAAATCTTCGAAATAGAACGTATTGTCCTCAAAAATCAATTCTTGTGTAGCTACATCACCTTCTATATATTGCGTATAAAATCCATCTCCATCGTTTGACCAAGTTGATGAAATAAATTCTTCTAATTCGCAATTACCATCTGTATCTTCTTCAAAATAGCTGTATTCAAATGTTCCATCTGAATTAAAAACAAAAGTTTCTTCGCTCTCACAATCAGATACAGTTTGTTCAACTCCATTTTCGAAAAACTTATAATATTTCCATGTCCCAACTAACGGGTCTATAGGAGCGTCATCATCATTATCACTACTACAAGATGTAAACACAAGTGCAAAAACACTTAAAAATAAAATCATTTTTTTCATAAGTAAATTTAGATTAAAAGGTTAAATGCTAAAATGAACAATTTATTAACAAGAACCTAGTGGAGACTTATTTTATATATTCAGTTTCTAAAAAATAATTCACAATCGCTTCTTTCATCAATATACTTTGCTCACCGGCTTTTAAATGAGGTAACTGTGCTAATACCTTGTAATGAGGCCAACCATCATCATCTACATAATCGAATTCATAAAAACCATAAGGCTCTAAAACCTTACAAATAGCGATATGCATTAAATCGAGTTTTTGATCCTTTTTATACTCTCTGTGTAATTGTCCTAATTCTTGTACACCAATAAGGTATATTATAGAATCGAGATCCAATCTATCTCCATCGGCAAATTGGTTAGAGAGTTTTTCTACCACCAAATCCCATCGTTCCTTTAATTGTTCGTCTCTTGCCATGCTCACTTCCCATGAAAAAGGGAATCTTATTAATTATTAAAATTCTTTTTTTATTTCAAAATTTCGAATTCCTCTTTCGAGTTCAAATTCTTTAAGTTTTCAAAGTTAAGAAACTAAAGCATCTTCATTTGCGTTATTATATTAAAATGGCAAAATTCATGTACTTTTGTTTAAACCGCTAGTTGTATGAGTATTATTGATATTATTTTGGCTGCCCTTTTACTATTTGGATTTGTACGTGGCTTATTTAAAGGTCTTTTTGTAGAAGTCGCCTCTTTAGTTGCTCTAGTTTTGGGTGTTTATGGCGCCATTCACTTTAGCTATTTTGCTTCTGGTTTTTTAGAAGCTAAGGTAGATTGGAATGAGAAAACCATTAACATTGTAGCCTTTGCTATTACTTTTGTTGTAATTGTCTTAGCAATAGGATTAGCAGGAAAAGCATTAACAAAACTGGCAGATTTTGCCGCTTTAGGTATTATTAATAAATTGGCAGGAGCCGTTTTTGGTGCACTTAAAATTGGATTAATCCTTAGTGTACTCTTGGGTGTCTTTCATAAAATGAATAATACATTGCCGTTTATGCAAAAAGAAGATTTAGAAAAAAGTATGCTTTACGAACCTGTAAAATCGTTAGCACCCATGATTTTTCCAACTATTATTAAAAGCGAATCAGAAGAAAACACTGAAGAAGACGTATAAAAAACTACGCTTTCAAGTGGCTTTATTGTATTAATCTAAATGATAGATTTCCATAATATCCTTGAGATACTTTTCAAAGTCTATTTTTAAATCAATGAGTTTTCCTGTATGCACATCAAACACCCATCCGTGAACTTTTAAACCTCTATCTCTATACGCTTTTTGTACGGCTGCTGTTTTAATTAAATTGACGCACTGTTCTTTCACATTGAGCTCTACCAAACGATCGTATTTTTTTTCTTCAGATGCAATCGCATTTAGTTCATCATGATGCATTCTATAGACGTCTCTTATATTTCTTAGCCATCCATTTAAAACACCTAAATCTGCCGATTGCATAGCTGCTTTAACTCCACCACAAGCATAATGCCCACAAACCACCACATGATTTACCTTTAAATGTGTAACCGCATAGTTAACCACAGACATAGCATTGGCATCTGTACCAACAACCATATTTGCGATATTTCTATGTACAAAAACATCACCAGGACCTAATCCCATTAAATCTTCGGCGGTGACTCTACTATCTGAACAACCGATATATAATAATTCTGGATTTTGTCCTTTACCTAAGTCTTCAAAATAATTAGAGTTAACGGCAAGTTTATCTTTAATCCACTTTTCATTATTTTTAAATACATTATTTAAGTCCATATGTACACCTATTAAAATTCATCTTTTACATTACTTTTTATCCAATTTAAACAACTATCAAACTCCTTAAATATATGGTCTTTAGAAATTAAATTTGGAATGATATCAATACGCTCCATCATATATCTTGGCTGCTTTAAGAGCCCTACAAACAACACTTGAATATTCCTTTTTGATAAATCTTGAAGCATATCTTCCATAGCATACAGACCAGATTGATCCATATATTGCATACGACCTAACCTTAAAATAACGGTTTTTGCCGTGTTGGGAATTTGCTCAGTTAAAGCCTGAAAATCACTTGTAGACCCAAAGAATAAAGGACCTTTAAGATGCTTAATAAAAACCTCTTCTTTTAATGCTGAAGGGAAATTACCTTCGTCATCCCAAGCTTCTTCTTTTAGTGATTTAACATCGCTGCGTTCTGCTGTTAGATCTCCTATTTTTTTCATAAACATAAGCGATGCAATAACCAAACCAATACCTACAGCATAAATTAAATCCCAAAATGTAGATAAAAGTAATACGACTAGCATAATTAAGACTTCAGAACTTAATCTTACAGGTCCTAATTTGATATCTCTTGGTAAACTTGGAATTGCTTTAAGACCTCTATAGTCCATAACACCAATACCTACTGTTATTAATATTCCGGCTAAAACAGCAGCAGGAATTTTTGATGCCACATCACTCAATGCCAACATTATTAATAATAACATTATACCTGCAATCATACCAGATAACTTGGTTTTTCCTCCTGCATTAATATTAACAACCGTTCTAATGGTTGCACCTGCTCCTGGAATTCCTCCAAAAACAGCCGCGATACTATTACCAATACCCTGACCAACTAACTCTTTATTAGGTTTGTGTTTGGTTTTGGTCATATTATCAGCAACGACACTAGTTAATAGAGAATCTATGGCACCCAATAAGGATAAGGTAAGCGCTGTAAAAATGTATGGAGTAATGCTTCCTAAGTTAAAATTAGTGAACATTTCTAATCTAGGAATTGGAATACCTCCTGGGATTTCTGAAATAGGACGATAACCTAAATTAAATCCATAAGCAATTCCCGAAACCACAACTAAAGCTACCAGAGTACTTGGTATGGCAGTTGTAATACGTTTAAAACCATAGATTATAATAATTGTTCCTAAAGCCAACATAAGTTCTAACCAATTAATATGCTTTAATGCTCTAGGCAATACTTTAATAGCTCCAACAGTACCAGACGCCTCTTTAGCAGCTAATGTTTGTGATTCATTTAAAATTTGTTCTGGTGTAATCTGCTGTGCACGGTCAATAGTTTCTTTAAAATTTTCAAGTACCAAAATACCTTCACCAGCTTCTTCTTTTAAAATATTTTCTAGTATAACCTCTTCTGCTTGAGGCTTAAATTGTGCTACAAACTCTGCATCTTCTTTTGGGTAATACCCAATTGAAGGCAGTATTTGGGTCAATAAAATAATGACTCCGATGGCCGTCATAAACCCAGAAACTACGGGATAAGGAATGTATCTTATATATTTTCCCAAGCCTAAAAATCCCAGTCCAATTTGTATAAGACCTGCTAAGAGAAATACCGTTAATATTGCAGGTAATGCTTTTTCTACACTACCATCATTGGCTGCCACAATACCAGCAATAATGACCATACTCACAGCCGTCATTGGTGCTGTTGGACCGGAAATTTGCGTTGCAGTACCACCGAAAAGAGCGGCAAAGAAACTTATAAATATGGCTCCGTATAAACCTGCTTCTGGACCTAAACCTGAAGACACTCCAAATGCTAAAGCCAATGGCAAAGCAACAATTCCTGCTGTAATGCCACCAAATGCATCACCCTTAATATTTGAAAATAGTTTCTTCATAGTTAATTAATTATTGGATTAAAATAGTCTAATTTTTACTTAAACCGAAACCCTTGCACAAAGTTTTGTTAGAAATTAACAAAAGCAATAATATTTATTTGATCCCTTCCAAAGGCTTCAAAAAACTGATTCATATACCCTAGTTCTAGTCTTAAATTATCCGAAAATGTATAACCAATACCACCAAATACGCGGTTTCTATCAAAAACAGAAGACTTTGTATTTAAAAAGATTTCATTATACAAGGATACGTATAAAGGGTTCTTAGCTTCTTCTTTATATTGAAGCGGTATTTTTACACCTAAAAAATATCTAAAACGCATTTTAAAATCGTCTTCAACAAATCGCTGCTCAAATCTATAACGATGACTTAAACCCACTTTACCAACCTTTTGTTTCGTTGTGAATTGCTGAAAAATTCGATGCTCATTTACAGAGGTTTTGTCACCAGTATCATCTATGTAATTTTCTGACAAGATATAACCATATCCTAATAAAATATTATCATTATTATCAGATAAATTATAGCCAACACCTGTTCTTATAAGTAATTGCTCTAAATCATCAATAATATTATAGCTTCTGTATTGCACTTCATTATGGATATTCCATTTGGAATCTAATTTCTTATTTCCAATATAAATAAGCCAATTCCCAAAATTACTGTCTTGTGCAAACGTAAAAAATGGTAGCGCCAACAAAAACGTTAGAGCTACCATATTCATTTTCTTTAACATATTATGCGTTTCCTATTCATCAAACTTTACTTCTCCTGTATTGACATCATACATTGCACCAATGATTTTAATCTCTCCGTTTTTCTCCATTTCTGTAAGAATTGGGCTTTCGGCATGAATTCTATCAATCATTAACTGTACATTCATGTGCGATACATTATCTACAAAATCTAAGTTTTTAGACGTTCTTAAACTTTCGTCTTTAGGCTCTGTAACGGCATTTACTGCTGGTGTTATTTTCTGAACTAACTTGGTTAAATTTCCCATTTCAGCATGGTCACAAGCTCCTTTTACAGCACCACAACTTGTATGTCCTAAAACAACAATAAGCTCTGTTCCTGCTAACTTACATGCAAATTCCATACTCCCTAAAATGTCTTCATTTACAATATTACCTGCAATTCTTACACTAAAAATATCACCTAATCCTTGGTCAAATACTAACTCAGCTGACACTCTAGAATCGATACAACTTAAAATTGTAGCGAACGGAAATTGCCCTTCGCTTGTATCGTTAACTTGTTCTAAAAGATTTCGGTTAGCTTTTAGATTATTTTGAAATCTTTGGTTGCCTTCTTTTAAATATTGCAATGACTTTTCAGGTGTCATTGTTGCTTGGGTTTCTTTTGTATGTGCTTTCATAATGCTTTTTTCGTTTAATTTTATTGTTATTTAACTATGCTTCAGAAACTAATAATGAAACATTTAACTTACTCACCACTTCTCGTAATGAGGCTTCACTTGTATTTTTTGTTTTCTCTTCTGCTCTATCAACACACAATAAATTAATATTGTTTTTTAATAAATATGAAGACAGTGTGTTCATAACTTCTGCATTTTGCTCAAATACATACTCTATGATTTTTTCTTCCTTTACAGTAGCTGATTTTTCAGTTTCTTTTTGGCTATTTATAATTTTGAAGGATTTTAATGGTGCCTTTGTGTGTGTTATTAAATCTTTTGAGAATTCAGTATTAAAAATTTTATTAGAATCATTAAAAACTCCTAATGCCATTTTTTCATTAGGCACTAATGCGTTTTCATTAGATGAAATCATAATTACACCTTTAAACGTTTTTAAAATAAAACGTGTAATACTATCTCCAATTAGTTGAAGCGGATTAGAATCGCGCTGCCCTAAAACAATAATATCTGGCTTAGAATTTTCAATATGATTACTGATTTCTTCTTTAATATTTCCAAATGCATAATTGTAATTGATGCTTACATTATACGCTTTTGATATAGGATCAATTAAAGCTTCAATTTTCTTTTTTGTCGTAATCTGCTCGTCATTTAGAGTTCTAATTGCAGAGAGTTGGTTTTCTCTATTTACAATATCGATATATTTTTTAACATGAAATAATTCGATATCTGCATCAATCATTTGTGCTAAACTCACACTACTCTTTAACGTTGTACTCGCCGTTTTGTTTAAATCTGAAAGCACTAGTATTTTATATTTACTATGTTTCATAATTTCTAACTTAAACTTATTTTAGACTTAGGTCTTAATTGAAAGAACTCAATAAAACTCGGTGGATTTTCAACAACTCCACGTTTAGAAATCAATTTAATATCTATATTTCTCTCTTTTGCTTTAAAGGCAAAGTCTTCAAGAATTTCAATAATATCATAATCTAGATATCTTGTCTTTGTAACATCAAATTCTAAATAGGTGTCTCTTGGTAAGCTATCTAATTCTTTTAAAATCGCACCTTTATTAAAGAAGGTTACTTCTTCGGCAAGTGCCATCTTAATTTTATGTTTTCCGTTACTATTATCTTCGATATGTAAGAAGTGAGAGTTTTGGTAACTTTTTAATAGGATTACAACAATACCAACAGCTAAACCTAGACCAATACCAACTAATAAATCTGTAAAAACAATTCCTACTACAGTTACAAAGAATGGGATAGATTGCTTCCAACCTAAACTGTACATTTTCTTAAATAATGATGGTTTTGCCAGTTTATAACCTACAATCAATAAAATTGCTGCTAACACTGATAAAGGAATCTTATTCAATAATGTTGGAATTAAAATCACAGAAATTAAAAGTAAGAATCCATGTAAGATGGTAGACATTTTACTTTTTCCACCCGATTGGATATTTGCAGAACTTCTTACAATAACTTGAGTAATAGGTAAACCTCCTATTAAACCAGAAATGATATTACCTGTTCCTTGTGCTAATAACTCTCTATTTGTAGGTGTAACGTTTTTGTCTGGATCTATTTTATCGGATGCCTCAACACACAGTAAGGTCTCTAAACTGGCTACCAAAGCAATAGTAAAGGCAACAATCCAAACTTCTGGATTTGTAATTGCAGAAAAGTTAGGAAAACTAAACTGTCCAAGAAATGAACTTAAATCTTCAGGAATTGGAACACTTACCATGTGAGTATCGCCAATAGACAATACTCCTGTACCTTGTGTAAAGGTATAGAATAGTATACCTAAAACTACAACAACAAAAGGGCCTTGAATAATTTCGAATATTTTCCCTTTTTTGCTTAATACTTGATCCCAAAGTATTAAAAGCAATAAGCTAATAATACCTATTAAAGCCGCTCCTGGATGTATGTTACTTAACATTGTTATTAACTCCGAGAATGTGTTACCGCCATCAATTTCAAAAAACTCTAAATCCCAAGCAGATTCTTCATCATAGCCAAAAAAGTTAGGGATTTGTTTTAAAATAATGATGATTCCGATACCAGTAAGCATCCCTTTAATAACAGACGACGGGAAATAATATCCAATAATTCCGGCTTTTAAAACGCCAAAAATCAATTGAATTATTCCTCCTAAAACAACGGCTACTAAAAAATTTTCATAACCACCTAAAGTACCTATGGCTGTTAACACAATAGCTGCCAAACCAGCTGCCGGCCCACTAACTCCAATCTTAGAACCACTTAAGGCTCCTACTACAACTCCTCCAATAATTCCGGCAATTAAACCAGAGAAAAGAGGTGCTCCACTGGCTAAAGCAATACCTAAACATAGAGGTAATGCCACAAAAAATACAACGACACTTGCAGGCAAGTCGTTTTTTAATGTTTTAAACATTTGATATAATGATTTTGTCTATTGAAGAGATTTCAATAGTTATTTTAATACTTTTTTTAGGGACAAAAAATGTCGAACGAAAAAATATTAAACAAAATCTGGTGGTGGAGAAATAAGGTTAAGGTGAGGTTTAGGATAGTTTTTAAATGTATATCCTACTAGATTAGTGCTTGTATAATCTTCAAACACACTATCAGAATCTTGATTTGTGCTTCCAAAAACCAATTTTGCGCCATGATTTTCTTCCTCTTCAGTAATGCTATAGAAACACGTTACATCAACAGAGTCGTCAAAAGATACAATTATAGTGGGTGCAGAAATAAGCGCCATTAATACAATGGTAAAAAATACAGCCGATCTATATTTATATTTTTGAAACATAAGCCGCAAATATAATAGCTTAGATTTTAACAGAGTGTTAAATAAGTTCTAAAAAAACTTCAATAATTTAATGTCATTTGATGGAATCCAGCCTGTAGAATTATCAGAAAGTTGAATTTTTTTCCAATCTTCATACGTTTCTAACACTTGTACTTTGGTGCCTTCATGTAGCCTAAACACTTCTTCACTTGAGGGATTAGGATCTGTTTTTACTCTACTTTCTTGAGCAAATACAATGGCAGGATTGTCTTTTTTATCTAAACCTGCTTTCTGAAAAGCCATTGCTACAGAAAAGCAAGCAATACCTAAACTTATAATACTCGTTACAAAAGCAATTCTTTTTTTAGACGTCGTATAAGAAAAATGATAAGCTAAAAATATAACTACAAATAAAAGGACACCACCAACGGTAATTTTTGCCCAAGTATCTGTTTTAAATGTATTCACAACATTATTTATAATTCTTGAAAACCCTACGACAGGCACGTTATCAATGGCGTCAATCGTCATGTTTTGTGCAAAGGCTAAATTATTCTGTATGTCCTTATCATTAGGGTTTAATAATAATGCTTTTTCAAAATAATAAATGCTTGGAGCAATATTATTAAGTTTATAATTGGCATTTCCTAAGTTAAAATACAATGCTGCAGAATGCTGTTTTGAATCTAAAATAGATTCATACTTATCAATGGCTTCGGCATATTTACCATTATTATACAAGGCATTGGCTTCACTAAAACTTTGATCGTTTTGCGAAAAAACAATGGTGTTAAAACAACATAAAAGTAAGATTATTAGAGCTCTCATATTATCTCAGTTGCTTATCGATTAATGAAATGGTTTTTGCTGCTTTGTCATAATCATTCTGCATGGTGACCTGTGTAATTGGTGTGTAACGTGCCAACTCACAATTTTCTAAGATGGATATAAAATCTGAAACGACACCACTTTCTACTTGCCGCTCTGCTAATAGGTTTTCAATTTTTTCTTTATTGAAATCACTCGTTTCAATATTTAATTTTGCTTTTAAATAATTATGAAGTGCTTTTTCTAAGGCTAAGTAAAAGGCTTCTTTTTGTCCAAGTGTTTTTTTAGCGGCGCTTAAGTATTTTTTAGCCAATCGGTCTGCTTTTCTTATACGATTACCTTGCACGTCTGCATCGCGTTCGTCTTTCTTTCGTCTTACAACAATAGCTAGAGGAATCGCTAAAAAAGGTAACAATACCAATGACCAAAATCCTTTAGATTTAAAAAATGGTTCTGTTTTTATACTGGACCAATCAGATGTTGTTTTTATAAAGGCAAACGTATTAGTGTTTGGATTTATCGTTTGTTTTATACCTTCTGTTGAACTTTCGGTGTTGCTAATTGCGGCCGTTGGTCCTTCTAAAACATCAATAACAATCTCATCTGATGTAATGCGTTTGTAACTTTCTGTATCTGGATCAAAATATGAAAATGAAATACTTGGTATAGGATATTTTCCTCTGTACTGTGGCACAATGGTGTACGTATCGGAAATACGACCTTGCATTCCGCTTAAATTGGTTCGCACATTTTCTTGGTGTTCTGGCTCATAAACTTCTAAAGAACTTGGGACGGTTAATTTTGGTAATTCAAATAAATTTAAATTGCCTTTTCCTGCAACTTCTATTTTAGCTTGAAGCGATTCTGTTGCATTTAACTGTGTTTTAGAAGTTGATACTTTAAATGAATAATCTCCAACAGCTCCTTTAAAATCTGATGGTTTCCCTTGTTCTGGCAATGGTTTTACATTAATTGTTCTACTGCCAGCAGTTACAATTTTAGGAACTTTACTCATCATTGGTCGTCCAAAGATGTCCCGTCTATTTGTTGGTACTTCTACTGTTATATCTAAGACTAAAGGTTCTAACTTTAATTCTCCTGTTTTTTGAGGATAAAGCACAGTTTTTTTGAGAACTACATAACGATATTCTTCTCCTTTGTATTCACCTTTTTCAATATTAAGTCCTTTGATTTCTATGTTCTGACTCCAAAAATCGTTATATCTAGGATTGTCTTTTTCACGCCAATTACTTACACCTGTTTCTAACGAAACATATAGCTTGTAAACAACTGTAATGGCTTCATTTAAATACGGGTTCGTTTTAGAAACCTCAGCAACTAAATGAATATTCTCTGAGGCAATATCTGATGCCGTTGTATTTCCGTTTGGTTTATCAACTGCAGCAGTTACATTAATAGTTATAGGAAACGTTTTATAGATTTCTCCATCAATTTCAATAGTAGCTTGTTTAATTGTGAATTTTCCTCGTTTTTTTGGTGCTAAAAAGTAACTGTACGTTTTAGAATAAGATCGTTTTCCGTTTCTTGAATAATTACTCATAGATGTGTTAGGTCCACCAACCACATCGAAATCCGCAAAACTTGGTGGCACAAAATTATCTCCATCCTTATTCATTTCAAAATCGATACGCAAGCGTTCGTTAACACCCAATTTCTTCTTACTAACTTTAGCTTCAAATTTTACTTGTGCTGAAGCGATACTTGTTGCAAGTATTAATAATATTATTGATATATAATTTTTGATATTCATAATTTTGACGATTTTAGATTTACGTTTCTTTACATTAAATAAAAATTCGTAGTTCAACAATCGTAATTCGTTTTACCAATCTTTTTCAGTTTTAACTTTAGCTCCCTTTTGCTTTTCGGCATTCATCTTTTCTTGAACTTTTTGTTCTTGATTTTGCATGGCATCTAAAATATTTTTCACCTGCTGAGGAGACATTTGTCCTGGTTGTGGTTTAGGCTTTTGATCTTTTTTATCCTTATCTCCTTTACCATCATCCTTTTTATCATCTTTTGGTTTGCCTTCATCATCCTTATCCTTGTCACCATCTTTTTTATCCTGGTCTCCTTCGTCCTTTTTATCTTTTTCGTCTTTCTGTTCGTCTTCTTTCTTTTGCTCGTCTTCTTTATCCTGCTCGTTCTCCTTGTTTTCGTCTTTTTTATCATCTTCGCCTCCACCATCATTTTGTTGGTCGGCACATTCTTTTGCTAAAGCATAATTATAGCGTGTCTCCTCATCATTTGGGTTATTTCTAAGGGCATTTTTAAAAGCTTCAACAGCATTTTTACACTGTTTATTCTGCATTAAAATATTACCAATATTATGGAATGCTCTGTGTTTTTCGTCTTTAGTTATTGCGTTTTTAGCTGCTTCTTGACTTCTAAATAAAGCTTCATCAAAACTGCCTTTTCTAAAATATGTATGTGCTAAATTATACGACCCAACAGCTTTGTTTGGCGCTTCTGAAATGGCTTTTCTATATTCCATTTCGGCTTCAACATAATTATCTTCTCCAACTAACTCATTAGCTTTATAAACCAAATTAGTGGCTTCTTTTTCTGCTTTTAATTGCGCTTCAATATCTTGGGCAAACCCAAAACTACCAATTAAAAGTATAATAAGTACCAAATAAAATCTCATGTGTATGTTTTAATTATTGTACTAATAATGACTAAATTACTAAAGCCTTTGAATACTTAGCGTTAAAATAATTCTAAAAAATTTTAGATTGACGCTTCATTAAATAAATTCAACTTCTTTAACCATGCTGTCTTTCGTTCTAAAAAGAAGATATCAATGAATAACAATAGTATTCCGAAAGCCAAAAACCACTGAAATTGATCTTTAAAATCTGCAATTTGCTTAGATTCAAACTCTTGTTTATCCATTTTATCTAATTGCTCTTTAATGGTTTTTACAACTTCGGCTGTATTGCTTCCATTTATATAAACACCATTAGCTTCTGTGGCGATATCTTTTAAGGTGGTTTCGTTTAAGCGTGTAATTACCGTCTCACCATTATTGTCTTTCTTATAATTTAAAATGACTCCATTTCGTTTTATAGGAATTGGACCTCCTTTAGTGTTACCAACACCAACCGTTAATATTCTTATCCCTTGCTCACTAGCTTCTTCTGCAACGTCCAACGCTTCTCCATCGTGATCTTCTCCATCTGAAATAATAATGAGTACACGATTAGATTGTTCTTCGTTATCGTAATATGTTTTTGCCAATTGAATTGCTTCACTGATTGCTGTACCTTGTGAAGACAACATATCTGTATTCATGTTTTGTAAAAACATTTTTGCTGAAGCATAATCTGTTGTGATTGGTAATTGCGGAAATGCTTTGCCTGCATAAGCGATAATACCAACACGATCGCTTGCTAGACTATTAATAATTTGCGTGACCAATTGCTTAGATTTTTCTAAACGATTTGGTGCAATATCTTCTGCAAGCATACTTTTAGACACATCTACTGCAAACACAATATCTACACCTTGACTACGCACAGTTTCTAGTTTTGTTCCTATTTTAGGATTAACTAATGCTAAAGATAAACAAGCAAAAGCACCACAAAGTACAAACACTTTTAAAACACTTTTAAACAAAGATTGATTAGGACTTAAGCGGCTTAACAAATTAGAATCTGCAAATTTTTTCTGCGCAGAACGCCTCCAAATTTGAAGTAATACAAACAGCAGAATAATTACCGGAATAACCAGTAATGTCCAAAACCATATTTTTTCATCGAGTTTAAACAAAGCTTCTAAATATTGTATTTCTTAATAATAATTCTATCAATAATAATAATCCTGCAAATAAGACTAAAGGTCTATATTTTTCTTCGTAATTGTAATATTTCTTTTCTTCGACTTCTGTTTTTTCTAGCTTATTAATCTCCTTATAGATTTCAGCTAATTTCTTATTATTTGTAGCTCTAAAGTACTTTCCTCCTGTAACTTCTGCGATTTCTTTTAGTAAGGGTTCGTCAATTTCTACTTGTTGACGGCCATATCTAAACGAACCATTTGGATTTATAGCAACAGGCGATAAAGCCATGCCATTTGTTCCTAATCCAATAGCATAAACTTTAATACCATATTCTAAGGCCAAAACACTAGCTGTTTTTGGATCTACTGCACCAGTCGTATTAACACCATCTGTAAGCAATATAATGACTTTACTTTTAGCCCTACTATCCTTTAAACGATTAACAGAAGTTCCTAATCCCATACCAATTGCCGTTCCTCCTTCTATAATAGTATTGTACTTAATATCTCTAAGCGAACGTTGTACAATAGATTTATCGCTAGTAATTGGTGTTTTTGTATAAGCTTCTCCTGCGTACTCTACTAAACCTATTCGATCATTAGGACGTCCATCAATAAAATCTGCAGCCACTTCTTTTAAGGCTTCTAAGCGGTTAGGTCGTAAATCTTTTGCTAGCATACTTGCCGAGACATCAATTGCCATAACGATATCTATACCACGAGTAGTCTTCGTTTTTGTGGAAACATCTACAGTTCTTGGTCTTGCTAAAGCTGTAATTAACAATGCAAGCGCAATTAAACGCAAAGCAAAAAGTAGGTGTTTAAATTTTGACCAAAATGTAGACGATCCTTTAAATCCTTTTATACTGGACATTTTTAGCTCAGCCGTTTGTTGGCTATGTTTTAAAACATACCAAACTACAGCTATTGGCAAAAGCAATAACAGCCAGAATAATTCTTTATTTAAAAATTCTATATTATCAAACATCATTATTTCTCTTCTTCTGTCTCTTCCGCTTTAAGTTCTATGGAATCAATAATACGCTCAGCCATTTCATCTGCATAAACATCTTCTTTTGGCCAAGTAATAATAATTTGTTGCAATACGTTTTCATTTGAAAAGCACAATAACATATATTCTGCTTCTACAATATTGTTAGTATTAAGAACATTGATACTCATTGTACCAAATGTTTTTAACCCTTCTGCTCCGTTAGGTGTTACATATTGATCTTGCTTAACTGTAATATTAGTTGCTCCTTTGGCTTCAAAACCTTTAATGCTTTGCTCTGCAACTTTTAACAAATCAAATGTTGGGTTTTCTGTATCTTTTGTTTGTGGTGTTTGTTTTGGCACTTTAAGTGTTGTTGTATTTACAGCAACACTAAACACATCTAACATTGTTCCATAAACAAAAGTGGTCATTGTTAACTTATCCTTGGCCTCATCTGGAATAGGTGAATCTACACGCTTTAAGACCTTAGGTGTCTCTATAAAAACAGGAGGAAAACCATAAGCACTCTCAACCCAATTACCTTCTAATAACTCTTTGCTTTCATGGCCAATAATAGTGTCTTTAACATAGCTAAAGCCATATTTTATACCAAAACCAATAAAAGTAGCAATGATTAGGAATACTGAAATACCAACGGTTATCCAGATTTTTCGGCGTTTCTTTTTACGCTCCTGTGCTTCTTTATATTTCTGATCTAATAGTTTTTCTTCTTCCGAAGGTTCTGGTAAACTTTCTTTTACATGATCTATAGCCTTGTCTATGGTTATTTTATCCATTTCGGCAAGTGCTGTATCTGGTGCAGATTTTGCAAATTTCACTAAATCGGCACGTTTTAAAATGGACTCTATATGTAAAATAGTTTCTTTTGAAAGAGGAATTTGGTTTCCATCTTTCAATAAGTTTAATCTATTAATAAGCTCTGCCGTTGTACTCTCCAAAGCTCTATCATAAACTTTTTCATCTAAATATTTTCTAATGATAAAAGTTAATTCTGAATAATATTCTTTGACTTCAGAACGCATTAAATATTGGCTTTCATCGAGTTTAGACAATGCCAATTTTGCACGATCGTAAGGTGGTAATAAGGCTATTTCTTCTGCTTCGGTTAATGGCTTTTTTCTCCAAATAAACCAATATAACAAAAATGCAATTAGAGCAATTGCCACCAATATTCCTAAGATTAATTGCCAACGATTACTTCCGCTTTCCTCAACTTCTATAATTGGTTTTATATCGTAGAGTTTTTGCTTAGTGGTATCTACCTCTATAGTATTAACATCTATCTTTAAAGAATCTGTAAAGAACGGTTTTTCATCAATAATTATTTTTTGTCTAGGAATGGTATAAACTCCAGAATCAAACTGTGTAAGCTTATAAATTCTAGACAGTAAAAACTTAGCGTCTCTTTTAATTGTATCTATTTTTAAGGCTTCAACATTTTCTAAAGGCATAAATGTTTGTCCTTCAGGAAACACAACCAGTGCTAATGAATCTGCCTCAACCTTAATTTTATAATTAATTTGTTCTCCTATTCTGATTTTTGTAGTGTCAATTTCAGAAGTAACTTGTGCTGAAGAGAAAAAAGAACATAGAAAAAATAACATAAAACACAACGCTTGAAACATAAAGCTTGTGGTCTTGTTACCTAAATCTACTATTATTTTATTTCTGTTTTTCATGTTTAATATAACTTCCAACTTCTTAAGCCTTACACTCATTATCCTCTTCGTTTGAAATAACCTAATAATTTCTTAACGTAGCTTTCATCAACTCGACAATCAATAACACCTGCTCCAGATTTTGCAAACGCATCTTTAAAATAGTTTACTTTTTCGTTATAGAACTCACCATAATTAAGTCTTACTTTTTTTGAAGCGGTATTGACCAACATTAATTCACCAGTTTCTTCATCTTCCATTTGCACCATTCCTATATTAGGAATTTCTTCTTCGTGCCTATCGTAAACTCTAATGCCAGTAATATCGTGTCTGCCTGCTGCTATTTTTAAGGTTTGCTTATAATCATCTGCAATAAAATCAGACAGTACAAAAACAATCGCTTTTTTCTTCATAACGTTAGACAAAAACTTAAAAGCTTCTGCAACGTTTGTTTGTTTGCTTTTGGGTTGAAATTCTAATAATTCGCGAATAATTCTAAGCACGTGAGAACGTCCTTTTTTTGGTGGAATATAAAGTTCAATATCACCTGAAAATAAAATTAAACCAATTTTATCATTATTCTGAGTAGCTGAAAATGCTAGTGTCGCTGCAATTTCCGTAACAATTTCATCTTTAAACTGATTTTTGGTCCCAAAAAGCGCACTACCAGAAACATCTGCCATAAGCATCATAGTTAACTCCCGCTCTTCTTCAAAAACCTTGATATGTGGCTGATTGGTTCTTGCCGTAACATTCCAATCTATATTTCTAACATCGTCTCCAAATTGGTATTGGCGCACTTCAGAAAACGTCATACCACGACCTTTGAAAGTCGAGTGATATTCGCCTCCAAATATATGATCAGACAAACGACGTGTCTTAATCTCTATTTTTCGTACTTTTTTGAGTAATTCCTTAGTATCCATTTTGTCAGTTTGCAATATGCAGTCTTCAGTTAGTAGTTATTTCAAATCAGAATTTAGATGAGTTATTCCTAACTAAATACTGGTTTGGTGTCTACTATTTATGGCACCTCAATCTCATTTACAATCTTATTAATAATGTCCTCAGAAGTGACATTTTCGGCTTCAGCTTCGTAAGTAATTCCAATTCTATGACGTAAAATATCATGAACAACAGCACGCACATCTTCTGGTATTACGTAACCTCTTCGCTTTATAAAAGCATAACATTTGGCTGCAGTAGCTAAATTAATACTTCCACGAGGCGAAGCTCCAAAAGAAATTAATGGTTTTAAATCGGCTAATCTATATTTTTCAGGATAACGTGTAGCAAAGATGATATCGAGAATGTATTTTTCAATTTTCTCATCCATATAAACTTCTCTAACCGCTTTTTGTGCACTTAGAATTTGAGCTATAGAAACCACAGGATTTACTTTTTCGTAAGCACCTTTTAAGTTGGCTCTTACAATTTGCTGTTCGTCTTCAATTGTAGGATAATCAATAACCGTTTTTAGCATAAAACGATCCACTTGCGCTTCAGGTAAGGCGTAAGTTCCTTCTTGCTCAACAGGGTTCATGGTTGCCATTACTAAAAATGGTTTGTCTAAAACAAACGTTTCGTCTCCAATAGTAACTTGTTTTTCCTGCATGGCTTCTAACAAAGCAGATTGCACTTTTGCAGGTGCTCTGTTAATTTCATCTGCTAAAACAAAATTAGCGAAGATTGGTCCTTTTTTAATGGTGAAGTCATTTTCCTTCATGTTAAAGATTAACGTACCAACCACATCTGCAGGTAATAAATCTGGTGTAAACTGAATTCTACTAAAACTAGCATCAATTGCTTTTGACAAGGTATTAATGGCTAATGTTTTTGCCAAACCAGGAACACCTTCTAATAGTATATGACCCTGACCTAATAAACCGATGAGCAAACGTTCTACCATGTGTTTTTGCCCAACTATAACCTTATTCATTTCTAAGGTTAACAAGTCTACAAATGCACTTTCTCTTTCTATCTTTTCGTTAATTGATTTAATATCAACTGTACTCGTTTCTTCCATTATTTAAGGGTTTAAGAACAAAACTATTTTTATGCCATTTTTAAAATTACACAGAAAAATGGTTTCTTAATATTTTAGAGGATGCAAAGTGTTAAAATTTTTCGTTAGATGCTGTTAACAATTGGTTAAAAAAAATGAGTAATACCGAAGTACTACTCATTTTAAGAATTAATTATGGATTAGAGTTAATTAATACTAAATTTTTCTTATTTCTGTATATAGTTTTGGGTTGAGAATCATCATGTTTTCGTCTTCATTGAACTGAATAGAGTTATCAACATCTATATCTATAACAACTTGGTAAATATGATTTTTTTCAAATTCTCTTTCTATTAAATTTGAAGCTGTAGCATTTTCTGCAATGTCTAAACTTATTAAAGTTTCGTTGCTGTTTATAAAATTATTATTACCAAGAACCAATCTTATTTCATGAATAAATGTTGATTTAATTTCAAAATGATCTACTAGTAATAATTCAGATTCTGTTTTTAAGTCTGAAACATTATGTGTTCCTGCGTTTATTGCATTTAAACTTATCCAAGCATTTGGCAAACTGCCATCCTCCTTTACCCTTACTTGCACATCTTCAATCTCAAGAAAAACATTATTTTGCGCATTAGAATTACTTATAAGACTTACTGTAATTGCTGCCTTTTGTCCATCTATACCCATATCATCTTTAGTACAACTTGTAAAATTAACTAAGATAACAAGTGATAAAACGATTAATTTAATAGATTGTGAATACTTCATAATTTGGGATATTGAATAATTACACTTCAATAATATCGTATTCTTTATGTTTTCAGTATTTTTATACACCAATTACACAAAAACCACTATAAACTGAAAACTAAGTGACATATTCTCGATTAATTGCAGGAACCATGACATGGGGAAGTTGGGGAAAACAACTCTCTAAAAAAGAAATGGCAGTCTTAATGAATTTCTGTGTTTCTAACCATATTACAACCTTTGACCATGCCGATATTTATGGCGCTTACACTACTGAAGCAGATTTTGGAAAGGCTTTTGCCGATTCTGGATTACAACGTGAAGCTATTCAGCTGATTTCTAAATGCGGCATTCAATATATGAGTGACAACCGAAACAATAAGGTTAAACACTACAACTACAGCAAAAAATATATTATTTCCTCGGTTGAAGAGTCCCTTAAACATCTTAAGACTGACTATTTAGATCTATTACTTTTACACAGACCTAGTCCTTTAATGGTTGCTGAAGAAATAGCAGAAGCAATTAGCCTATTAAAAAAAGACGGAAAAATTAGAGACTTTGGCGTGTCTAATTTTACTCCATCTCAAATGGACTTGATTGGTTTACGTATGGATATAGACGTCAATCAAATTGAATTCTCGCTAACTGAACACACAGCAATGCATGACGGAACTTTAGATTTTATGATGACTAATGGCATAAAACCAATGGCATGGTCTCCTTTAGGCGCTGTGTTTAAAGAAGATAATGAACAAACCAGACGCATCCATAAACAATTAGGCGCATTATTAGACAAATACAATGCAACAGAAGACCAATTATTATTGGCTTGGCTAATGAGACACCCTTTAGGAATTCATCCAGTTATTGGGACTACCACTAAAGAGCGTATAAAATTAGCTGTTGAAGCTACTAAAATCGAATTAGAATTAGAAGATTGGTTTTTAATATTAGTGGCTGCTCAAGGACATAAAGTTCCCTAATTAGTTCTCAGTCGTAATAGACAGTAGCCAACTCAAAACGATGACACTATAACTAATAAATATTGCTGCTTTTGCAGGAATAACGGACTATGAAAAAAACAGCATTAATAACAGGAGCAACAAGCGGAATTGGCAGAGCAACAGCGCACGAATTTGCTAAACACGGCATTAATTTAGTGCTTTGTGGCCGTAGACAAGATCGCTTAGACAGTGTACAAAAAGCCTTATCTAAACAAACTATTGTACACACATTAAACTTTGATGTACGTGATAAAACACAAACATTTGAAGCCATTGCATCCTTACCTAAAGCATTTCAAAACATAGATATTCTTATTAATAATGCAGGAAATGCCCATGGATTAGACCCCATTCAGACAGGAAATATAGACGATTGGGATGCTATGATGGATATTAATGTAAAAGGACTGCTCTATGTGAGTAAAGCAATCATTCCCGGAATGACCGAACGTAAATCTGGACATATTATTAATATAGGCTCTTCTGCTGGCAAAGAAGTTTATCCAAACGGAAATGTATATTGTGGTAGCAAACATGCTGTATTAGCCATCACAGAAGGTATGAGAATTGATTTAAATCCTTTCGGAATTAAAGTTGGAGCCATTAATCCTGGTTTGGTGGAAACAGAATTTTCTAAAGTTCGCTTTAAAGGTGGTGCAGCAGCAGATAATGTCTATAAAGGCTATAAAGCTCTACAGCCAGAAGATGTTGCTGATGTCATTTATTTCGCCGTTTCTAGACCTGCTCATGTAAATATTGCAGACGTCCTAATGTTTTGCACTGCGCAAGCGAGTTCTACTATTGTGAAAAAGGAATTATGATAAAGTGGCTAGAAGATAACTGGCAAAATTTATCTTCAGACTATGCTAATGACAGCATAACAAATGCTCTTTGGCAAACTATTAAATTGCAATACACTTCCAAAAACAGATATTACCACAATCTTGCGCACCTCCACAATATGTTTCTTCAATTAGAAGATATTGCAACAGCAATTAACGATTTAGACAGTCTTAAATTTGCTATTTGGTATCACGATATTGTATACAAATCTACCAACAAAGACAACGAAGAACAAAGCGCTCTTTTTGCTGAAAAAGCTTTAAAAGCTCTAAATTATGACGTTTTTAAAGTAGAAAAAGTTAGAAACTTTATTATTTCAACTAAAAATCACGAATTACTACTAGCTAAAAGTAACGATAATGCTTATCTTTTGGATTTAGATTTATCAATCTTAGGGACTAATTGGGAAACTTATAAAATATACATTCAAAATATTAGAAAGGAATACAAAATCTATCCAAACATGCTATACAAGCCTGGTAGAAAAAAAGTACTCAAACACTTTCTCGAAAGAGACTCACTATTCTTTACAGAAGAATTCAAAACTAAATTTGAAAACCAAGCTCGAGAGAATTTAAAAAAAGAAATAAAAATGCTTTAACTCATAAAATTTTCAAAATTCGTTTTAAGTAATCATGATTAATAAACGTCTTCTCATAAAAAATTTACTTGCTCATAATGACGAGAACAGTTTCTATGACAAAAAGCTTAAAATCAATATTGGTCATAAAGAAGGAAAGGCTAAATTTTTAAAACATGTTTGTGCACTGTCTAATAGCAATCCAAAAAACAACTCTTATATAGTAATTGGCGTTAAAGACGAAGACAACAAAATTGTAGGTGTCGATTTTTTTGATGATAGTAAAATTCAGAATCTCATTAATGCCTATCTCACAAATCCACCCATTGTACAATATGAAAACATTCCGTTTCCACATCTACCAGACGACAAAGTAATTGGCTTAGTTACTATTAGACCCATTGACTCGATCACCTCACTAAAAAAAAATATTTGGAAATATTATGGTGGCTCTGTGTTTTTTAGAGACGGAAGCATAAGTATGCCTAAAGTTTTTGATATAGAAATTAAAGATGTTAATTCTAAAATTGTGGCTGCCATAGAAAACCATGCACAAAATAATATTGAATTAACCCTAGAAGGTGTTTTTGATTTTATGAACAAACGCCAAGATTACAATCCGCAATACAAAGTGTTTAAAGAATACTTTGTATTATGCTGGTCTGGTGCCAAAAAAGTAGTAAAAAACGAAATCTTCTATTCTAGAGTTGATATTGAAATGATAAACGAACAAGTGCGTTTGTTTTATTCTACTTTAGACGAAGTATCCATTTCTTATTCTGAAAACTCGTTTAAAATAGTTGAATATGTAAGATTAGGCTTAAACAAATCTTATAAATACTATAAGCTTGAAGAAAAAACAATTCAGTTTAATGACAATGCTAATTATTCCATTGATGCAAATCTTATTTTTGAACCACCTCAATTTGACAAAAAAGTTTTGCACCATATTTATAATGCTAATAATGCCATTTTAGAAAAGCTTGAAAAAAAACAAGAATTGTCTCAAAATGAAACCGAAGATTTAAAAAATTTAGCGGCAAGCTATCTCATCTGTTACCTCAATGGATTTGAAAATGCCTTATCAAAATTAGAAATTATAAAGCCACACATAAAGAACTATAATTCAAAACTCTATAGTTCTTACAAAGATACCATGCGTATTTTAAGAAAAGTAAGATATAGCTAATTCATCGGAAATAATGGATTTTTCATCCTTGTTTTTTGCGTCTTGTCGGAATAAGATTATAAACACGACAGATTATACATTTTTTTTAACCATTCATCAAAAAATTTGCTAACCATTCAATATATTACACATCTTTGTATTGCTATTAATCAATTACTAAACCTTGTTTCTATAAAGCCAAAAGCTCTAATTGAAACAAGGTTTTTTTTATGCGCTTAAATAAAGTTCAATTGTTTTTGTTGACTTGGAATAATTCCTTCTACAGAAACATCCATCCACTTCGAAAGTATTGTAGCGTAAACGGATCTAAAATCTACATTGTATTTTAAATCGCCATTAGTATCCAAATCATTTAAACTCGCCAAATCATTATAAAACCCAGCTTGCTTTAAACCCTTACCAATTACAAATACATTATTAGCAGCTCCATGATCAGTACCATTAGCTGCATTTTGTTTGACACGTCTTCCAAACTCAGAAAAGGTTAAAATCAGCGTATCTTTAAACGTATCATTTCGTTTTAAATCGCTTACAAATGCCGCTACACTTTCTGCATATTGTGACAACAATTTTGTTTGCTTATTATTTTGATTGGCATGGGTATCAAATCCTCTAAGAGACGTATAAAACACCTTCGTATCTAAATCTGAATTAATAAATTGGGCAACATTTTTGAGTTGTTTTGCAAATGCATTTTGAGGGTAGGTTTCTTGAGATGTTTTTACATCTGTATGTTCAAAAATATAATTGGCAGAGGACTTGGCTTCAATCATGGTTTGATACAAATATCCTAAGTTATGTTCACTTAAATGAGTATCGTTATAATGACTTAATACATTTTTGAAATAAGGATCTTTTGCCGAATTATACAATACCCTAAAATCATTAGTAGCAATACCATTAAAGCGTTCTCCTTTCATAGCCAAACTAAGCTGCTCATCAATTTCTATAGCATTGTAGGGTTGTTTTCCATGCTGATCTAAATAA
Organism: Winogradskyella sp. ECml5-4; assembly: GCF_036903175.1. Lineage (NCBI taxonomy): Bacteria > Pseudomonadati > Bacteroidota > Flavobacteriia > Flavobacteriales > Flavobacteriaceae > Winogradskyella > Winogradskyella sp. ECml5-4. The sequence continues at coordinate 229,875 of NZ_JAYJLF010000006.1, forward strand.
CGACCTAACCAACCACTTTGCAGGTATTCATCTGAGCCACTTGCTGTTTGCCAAATATCCATAGACCTAAAATGTGATCGCACAGGATTTGGATAACCGACATTATTAATGATAGATAATTCACCGTTATCAAACAATGCACGTAATGGACTTAAACTTGGATGAAACCCTAAATCGTCGTTTAGTTTTATAATATCTTTAGTGATTGCTAATTTTGGCCTGGCATTATAATACAAATCATTATTATGTGGAATTATGGTATTTAGCCCATCATTTCCTCCTGCCAATTGCACAATAACCAAACGCTTATATCCCAAACGTTCTGAAGCTACAGATTCGAATGCTTTTACAAAATTAGGAACAAAAAATAAGCTACTCGCTAGTGCGGAATTCTTAAGAAATTTTCGTCTATCCATAATTAACACATTTGATATTCTGGTAATGACATGAGCTGAACACAATACTCTTGTTTAGACACTTTACTTAGTGTTTTTAAATAGCCAGAAGTCCCTTTATTAATAGTGCCTTGCAACATATAATCTTGAAGATCTTTGGTTTCAACAGCTTCAAAATTCTCTAAAAAAGTAGTCCAATTGGGTTGGGTTTTAAACGGTAATTTACCCTTATGCTTTTTCATAAATTTCTTTTTAAATTCATCATGTTCTCCTGAAGCAATTACAGCGTTATTCAAAATTACAGAAGGTAATTTTAAACGCACCATAATGGTATTGGCATCAATCCAAGCTTTATCACCTTTCCAACCCGCCACATTTGGTGGATCTAACAGGGTTTGTCCTAGTAATTTTTGAATCTTAATAAGATCTCTTTCTTTTTCAAATGTAACAGGAACTGTATTAGTTAAGCCTACTAAATACTCTATAGGAGATTTAATTTTTGACCCCATGTTTTCGTCGTCATAAAACCAATCAGACAGAAACACAAAACGCATTAGATTTTCAATATTATAATCTTTATAAAACACCTCAGCCATAGCCTGGATATGCTTTTTATTCGGCTTTGGATTTACAAAATAACGGTAGATTTTATCTGAAATAAACACGGCACATTGTTTATTTTCGAGAATAATATCGATAATATCGTCGCCTGAAAAATTCCCCGTTTTCCCAAAAAAGGTTTTTAGACCTTCATCGTGTCGTCGTTTAGCTAATACAAAGTTTCCATCAAAATCATGATTATATCCTGTAAAGGCACGAGCACTTTCTTTAATATCTGTTTCAGAATAGTGTCCTTCACCTAATGTAAACAACTCCATTAATTCGCGGGCAAAATTCTCATTTGGTTTTGCTTTTCTATTTTGATTACCATTTAAGTATTTAAGCATGGCTGCCTCTTTTGAAATGGCTTTCACAAACGCTTTAAAATCACCGAGAGCGTGCACTCTTAATGTATTATTAAACTGCTGAGCATAAACCACATTATTAGACTTACATACAAAATGATTCGCCCAAAACAAAGTCATTTTCTCTCTTAAAAGTTCTTTAGGTTGTGCTAATTGATGTATCCAAGCGTAATTAAGATCTCTAAGTTTTTTTCTGCTTTTGTCTCTTATATCTTTAGCAAATTCAGGATTGTCTTTTATTTTTTTTATCGTCACACCTTCCATAAAAGATAAATCTAATTGTAGTGGTGTTGATGATTTGGAGTCGGTAAAAAGTTGCTCTACGACATCGTTTCTTCTTTTAGGCAAAGCATGCATGGTTTCAGGATGAATTCCAAAGCCTGCTCGCCAATATAAATGCTGTAATTCTTTTAGTGCCATATTACTTAGACTCTTATAATTATAAAACGTTTAAAACTAAAATTGATTGTTATTTTAAATAAAAAAAAGCCATATCTCACGATACGGCTCTCTTTTAACAATTATAAATTTAATTTTATAAATCAAACTTAATGCCTTGTGCTAATGGTAATTCATCTGAGTAGTTAACCGTATTGGTTTGTCTTCTCATATATACTTTCCATGCATCAGAACCAGACTCACGTCCACCTCCTGTTTCTTTTTCACCACCGAATGCGCCTCCAATCTCAGCACCCGACGTTCCGATGTTGACATTAGCAATACCACAGTCAGAACCAGCATAAGATAAGAACTTCTCCGCTTCTTTCATCTCGTTAGTCATAATGGCTGATGATAAACCTTGAGCCACACCATTTTGCATCTCTATCGCATTTTCAACCTCACCAGAATACTTCATTAAGTATAATATTGGAGCAAATGTTTCGTGTTGTACAATTTCAAAATGATTTTCAGCTTCGATGATTGCTGGTTTAACGTAGCAACCACTTTCATAACCTTCACCTTCTAAAACACCTCCTTCAACTAATACATTTCCACCTTCAGCTTTTGCTTTTTCAATCGCCGCTAAATAGGTATTAACTGACTCTTTATCGATTAATGGTCCAACGTGATTGTTTTCATCTAACGGATTACCAATTTTAATCTGTCCGTAAGCACCAACAATGGCATCGCGTACTTTATCGTAAACCGATTCGTGAATAATTAATCGGCGTGTCGATGTACAACGCTGACCACAAGTACCCACAGCACCAAACACAGCACCAGGAACCACCACTTTTAAATCGGCAGTTGGTGTAATAATAATAGCATTGTTTCCACCTAATTCTAATAACGACTTACCAAAACGTTCTGCTACTGTTTTACCAACAATACGTCCCATTCTTGTAGAACCTGTAGCAGATACTAAAGGAATTCTATGGTCTGTAGTCATCATTTCACCTACTTTGTAGTCTCCATTAATGATACAAGAAATACCTTCTGGTAAGTTATTTTCTTTTAGAATATCCGCAATAATATTCTGACAAGCTATTGAGCATAACAATGATTTTTCAGAGGCTTTCCAAACACAAACATCACCACAAATCCAAGCTAAAGCGGTATTCCAAGCCCAAACAGCCACTGGAAAGTTAAATGCCGAAATAATACCAACCACACCAATTGGGTGCCATTGTTCTCTCATCACGTGACCAGGACGTTCTGAAGGAATGGTTTGTCCGTTTAATTGACGTGATAACCCAACAGCAAAATCACAGATATCAATCATTTCTTGAACCTCACCGTAACCTTCTTGCAAGGATTTACCCATTTCATAAGACACTAATTTCCCTAATGGTTCTTTTAAGTCTCTTAATTTATTACCAAACTGACGTACAATTTCGCCACGTTGTGGTGCTGGTACATCTCTCCACGTTTTAAATGCGCTAGTGGCAGCATCCATAACTTTGTCGTAGTCTGCTCTTGTGGTTGTTTTTACTTTTCCTATTAATTTGCCATCTACAGGAGAGTAAGATTCTATAATTTCTCCATTAGAAAAATTATTTGAACCTGTAGAAGATCCTTCATTTATATCTTTTACGCCTAATTGTTTTAAGGCTTCTTTAATTCCGAAATCGGTAGCTACTGCTTCCATATTTGCTTATTTTTTATGAATTATTAAAATTTTATGCGAAGTTACTAATAAAATGTCAGCTTTTCTCATAGCAACCATGTCAAAAAAGAGAACACTAAAGCGCTTTAAAATTTTATCTCTTAAAAGTGTACGCTACTTTAAATAAAGCCAATCACTCCTATTTTTTTAAAGATTAAAATCAAATATAAAGGCATTATTTGTAACAATTTAATATATTTATACACAAATAGTTAACCAACCTCAACTACAACCATTGACCTAATTTACTTTCAACCTAAAGAAAGTAAATGAATACAATATTGCGCCAATTTAGGCATTATCGCAACACAATTTTGATTTTTTCAAAATCAAATGTCCTGTGGACATTTGATGACGATAGCCGTTTACGGACTTTTTATGAATCTAACGTATAGTTTATGATTACGATTTTTAGAAAAATCCGTCAAAATTTAGTATCCGATAACAAATTTTCGAAATACCTCATCTATGCTATTGGCGAAATTATCCTTGTGGTTGTCGGTATTCTTATTGCCTTACAGATTAACAACACTAGTAATTTCAATGAACAAAGAAAACTAGAACAAGAATATCTAACTTCTCTTCAATCAGAATTTAAAACAAATTTGACTAAAATAAACACGGCTATTCAAGAAAATGAACATCGCGTACAAACTCTAGAAAAGCTTTTGACCTTATTTGACAAAAAGGTGCTAGACACAGTCAGTGAACAGACAGTTTCTCATTTGCTGGCACCAATCTTTGGAAGTAATATAAATTATGCTCCTTCAACAGGAGTATTAAGTGATATTATAAGTTCTGGCAAGCTCAGCCTTATTTTGAATAAAGATTTACGACAACACTTAGCCTCCTTTGAAAGTTCATTAGACATATTAAGTACTCAGTTAAATGATGCAGATTTTACCGATAAAAAATTACAAAGTCTTTTTTTTAAATCAGGAAGCGCTCGCACTATTGTTACCGATATACAAATGATTGATTTCGAGTTTCATTCTATTTCTGAAAAAACTAATAACAAATTAATATTCAGTTCTGTTGAATTTGAAAATTATCTATTGGATTATTATCTGTTGGCTAAAACCACAAATGGACCTCGTTTATTTGGCGGCATAAAGGAACAAATAGAAACCATTCTAGATGTAATTGAACAAGAATTGAAAACGCATTAACGCTATTAAATAAAACATCGTGAAAAAGAGAAAGCCAGACTGGACCAAAACCGAATTACAGATTTACATTATGCTACTCTGTGCCAATGCAGATAAAAAAGAAACTGAGGAAGAATTAGAAATGATACAAAACAGTACATCCAAAATCACCTTTCTTAAAATGTATAAAAAATTCCATAAGCACTCTAAAGGTAAACGCTTAGACAAAATTGAAAAAGTGATTCATAATCATGATTACAGCCAAATGGAACTTGCCGCTTTTAGAAGAGAGATGTATAAAATTTTCTTTTCGGACAGTAAGTTTAGTATGCTAGAAGAGCGATTGGACATGACTTTAGATAATATTTTATACTAATGATTAAATTTTTTAGAAAAATAAGATTCAATCTCTTAAAATCAGGCAAAACATCTAAATATTTAAAATACGCCATTGGCGAAATTGTGCTTGTGGTTATTGGGATTCTTATCGCACTACAGATTAACAATTGGAATCAAGAAAGACAGCTGCAAAATGAAGAAAAAATTATCCTAAAAAATATACACACTGAATTTTTAGAAAATAAAGTTGCTTTAAAATTAGGTGTTGAAGAAAACAATCAAGGTTGCAAAGCTTCCATAGCGTTAATGAATCTTGTTGGACAAAAAAGAGAACATATCCTACAACACAATTTGGATAGTTTGATGTATGTAATGCTAGAAACCGGTTCATTCAGGCCTTCAGAAAATACAATTTCAGACTTATTACAGTCAGGTAAATTACAGTTATTACAAAATGAAGATTTAAAAAATTTACTTTATAAATGGACAAGAACCCTAAAGAAAACTGATGTCAGTTATAGTAGAGTTGAATTAAAAATTGATAATGAATTAATTCCTTATTTATCAAAACATTATTCCATGAAAGATATCGATACGCATGGCGTGTTACAATGGAAAAGCAAAACCTTACTAAACATAGACAAGCTTTATATATTCGAAGACATACAATTTGAAAACATTATGGATGATTATTTATACAGGGTAAAATCGGCTAGCAATAACCTGAAGCAGTTAGAAATAATTATTGATGCCATAATTAAAGAAACAGAATGATAAAATTCTTTAGAAAAATTAGACAAAATTTACTCGCAGAAGATAAAACTGGCAAATACTTTAAATACGCCATTGGCGAAATATTCCTTGTAGTTATTGGAATTCTCATTGCGGTAGGTATTAACAGTTTTTATAATGCGTCCCAAAATGAAGCAAAGATAAATACCATCCTTACTCAGGTTCAGCAAGATTTAAAAACAGACATTATAGATGCCAAACGTATTTATAATGTTTATATCGGAAAAGATTCACTGTTTCAAAAAATAATGAATGATTCCATCACTTTTGAGATGTATAAAAAGAACCCGTACCCTTTGCCAATTACTGGAAATTATGTCTCTTTTAGTAATAAAAAAAGCGGTTACAATCGATTATTAAATAACCTGGAAAATTTACCCGAAAAATATAATTATCTCATTCCTTATTTGAATAATCTACACGTTGAAATTCAAAACGAGATCGACGATTACAACACCTTTATTAAAAACACAGTGATGATAGATGGTCGTAAAGACCTAATGGTAAACCCAAAAATTGCCGACTACAGTATGGGAAGATATCTTGATGAGGCGATGGCCTATTATTTTAACGACCCATTTCTAAAAAACAAATCGTCAATATACATGAACGATTTAGGAAACATCTCTAATGCCGCTAACGAATATAGAGTTGAGAGTATCATACTCTATAAAAAAATAGATTCCTTATTGGATAAAACATCTACTGAATATAATGAACCGTTTATGCTATGCCCTAAAAAAGAAAGCATAAAAGATTTTTTAGGCGATTACAAAGGTGCTTCAGCAGTACTTGGTGTAACAGTATCTGTTAGTATGGAAAATGAACGATTAGTATTGAAATCACCAGTTATGCCAGACGTAAAGCTATACTGGCATGAGGGCGATTATTATTTTATTAAAGAAGCTAGTGTTATTGTTAAATTGTATAAAAACAAGCAAAACCAGGCTATTATTGAATTTAGTGGCTTTGGAGGGAATGATAGATTTATAAAAAACAAACAAGAGACTTCTAACTAAAAAGATTCCTGGTTACTCGGGAAATAACTATGATAAAATTCTTCCGCAAAATCCGCCAAAACCTTTTAAACGAAGGTAAAACCAGCAAATACTTTAAATACGCCATTGGCGAAATATTCCTCGTGGTTATTGGAATTTTAATTGCACTGCAACTTAATGATTGGAATGATGCACGAAAGAATCAAAACTACGAACAAGAAATTTTACTATTAATTAATCAAAATTTAGAAAATGACTCCATTGTTTTAACCGATAGATTAAAAAAGTCAAAGCAAGCCAATATATTAACAGATCAACTACTAGAGCAAGTGGCTTTGGGAAATTATGGTGACAGCTTAAATTATTGGATGGGGAAAATCATATGTTTTGAAAGGTTTAAATCTCAATCTAGTGCCTTTGAAGTCTTAAAATCAAAAGGAATAGAAACCATTTCCAATAATGAACTTCAATTAGTATTAATTTCATATTACGACGAAGTATTATACAATGTTTATCAAGCATTTAATGATGTAGAAACCTCATTTAAAGCAGATTGGCATCCCGTAATAAAACAAGAATTTTCAGATTTTAAGTGGCGCGAGTATTGTAAACCTACGGATTCAAAAGCCTTTTTTGAGACTCCATCTAACCTTACATTTTTTAAACTTTATAAAGATAATAGACTTGGTAACGTGACTAATATAGAGCTGGCATTAGAAAAAATATCAGAAATAAAAAAGCTTTCTAAAACAACTAAAAATGATTAAAATTTTTAGAAACATCCGCAAAAACCTCATTATGGAAAACAAAACATCCAAATACTTCAAATACGCCATAGGCGAAATTGTGCTTGTGGTTATTGGAATTCTCATAGCACTTCAAATTAATAACTGGAATGAAAACAGAAAGAATAATCAATACGAACAAAACTATCTGCAAAGAATTCTAAAGGATTTACACAAAGACCAAACTGAACTAGAGATGCATTTGAATAAAGACACGCTAAAACTGGATGCATTTACTCAGATGATGCGTATGATAAGAACAAATTCAATTACATCAAATCAACAAGCTTTCTTAGGAGCTTTAAACAGCGTTCAGGGGGCCAACTGGTTTGAAGGAAATGACGTAGTATTCAGCGAAATGAAATTTTCTGGTAAGCTAGCACTAATAACTTCAGAGGAATTAAGAGAAAGCATACAAAACTATTATAAGCATGTCGAAGAAGTTATAAAGCAAGAAAACACCTACATTTCCTTACAAACAAGTGCATATTACAGGCTGAATGATTATACGGATAATGCCTTTTTAAGGGAGGCTTCTATGGCACCTAGATGGAATTCAAATACTAACGCGATTACTTATGAAGATATCATTCACTTTTTTGATAATCTAAATGAAGATCAAAAAAAAGAAGCACTTAAAGATTTTACAATACTAAAAGAGAATATTTTGTTTTCTAACAAAGTTAGAGTTACCCATTACGAAAAAGGTAAAGCAACAATTAAACTCATAAATGATTATTTAGAAAAGATTTAAACATGATTAAATTCTTTAGAAAAATACGACAGCAATTACTCTCTGAAAACAAATTCAGTAAATATCTAATTTATGCCATTGGAGAAATAGTACTAGTCATAATAGGAATTCTAATTGCATTAGCTATTAACGAAAATGCAAAAGACAAAAACAACTTAGAATTACGCGATTTATATATCATTCAGTTAGAAGATGAAGCCAACCGCAACATAGAACGATTAAATGCGCTTAAAGATTTTACAATAGAAATGCTTAAAGAAGTTGATACTTTAAGTTACATATTATACACCCAAGACTACGATAACCCAAAATTACCACCAAAAGCATTTCGACTAATGGATACAGACTACTTTAACCCATCAACAATAACCTATGAAAATTTGAAATTTTCTGGCGACCTAAAATTGTTTAATGATTTAAACTTGCGTAACTCTATATCTAAACCTTATGAAACATTTAATGATATAAAAGTCAGTGAAAATTTAGATTTTGAAGGATTTAATAATTATTACACTGATTTTTTAGTTAAAAAAGTTAGCTTTTTTGAAATGCAGTTAACCGCAAAAAGTTATGCCAAAGAAATCCATTTTCAGAATTATATTTTAGCAAGACGAACCTCTTTAAATCTAAATAAAGAAGCCTATGAACGTTCCATAGAATCCTTAAAAAAACTAAAGTCCATTTTTGCAGAATTAAAAGATGATAATTAGATAACAAAAGCACAACAATGTAAATCATATTCATGCTGTAAGGCTTAACACCAATTACTAACCAATGATAAAATTTTATAGACGCATGAAAAAAAAACTCACTAATGAAAAACAAAACACTTTGTCATTCCTGCGAAGACAGACAAACCATTAGGTTCAGCGCAGCTAATCCACAAGTAAGTCTAAACTTTAAAATGGATTCCGCATTAAGTGCGGAATGACAAGCGGAATATATTATGATTAAGTTTTTTAGAAAAATACGATACGACCTTATGGAAAAAAACAAAATAGGCAAATACCTTAAATATGCCATTGGTGAGATTGTGCTTGTAGTTCTAGGTATTTTAATTGCCTTACAACTAAACAATCTCAATGATGAACGGAAAACTGAAAATGTAAGACAAGTTTATTATAAACAATTACTACAAGATTTTGAGAATGACAAAGCATATATAGAGAAGACATCTTTAGCCATAGATTCAAATATGGTAAAAATTAGAGCCTTTAAAGACATCTATAATCAACCAAACTTACCAATAATTGAAATAGTTTCTGCAACTGGAAATTTAGATTGGCAACTTTATACTGTTCAATTCAAATCTAATACAGTAAATACGTTACAGAATACTGGTGACATCAAATTAATACCACCAACCATTAGAGAACAATTAATCCGTTTAGATAAATATAAAGAAGAAACAGAAGAGGCTTCTGAATACAATAATGGTGAAGCTGGCAAAGCGGGCTCAATGGCAGCTAATAGATATGGGAGTCCAGAATTTGCCTATAAAAACATACAAAATCAACCCAAACTACGGGAACGGGTATTTGAAGAAAAAAACTTAATTGAGCTTCTTATTACATTAGAAAGGTGCCATTATATGAAGGCTGAATCGGAAAAAGGAAGTCTTAAAAGATTTAAGAAAATTCTATCTGATATGGAAGAAATTGAAATTCTTATTAATAAGGAATTGAAAAAATAACATACTTTATTATTAAAAATCGCTATTCAATGATAAAATTCTTTAGACGCATACGACAGCAATTACTCTCAGAAAATAAGTTTAGTAAATATTTACTTTATGCCATTGGAGAAATTATCCTCGTCGTTATTGGTATTCTTATTGCGCTTCAAATTAATAATTGGAATGAAAATAGAAAACAACAAAGACAAGAGCAAAAATTATTAGTATCATTAAAAACCGACTTATTAGAATCTAAAAATCGTTTACTAAAAACGATGTACATGCAAAAAAATGTGATTAGAAAAAGTAGCGAACTTATTAAAATGTATGAAGGTAAAATACCTCGTGCAAGTAACGACTCTATAAAGGATTTCATCATTTATGGTGCCCAAGGTTGGTATCGCGCTGAATTTTTAACAGGAGCTTACGATGCCTATATTAGTACAGGAAACGCTGAGTTATTAAGCAATAACCAACTTAGAAAAATGCTTGCCGAGTATTTTTCAATTGTAAAATTAGGATTTGAAGATCAAGACAACAGCATGAGTCTTTTAAGTAATATGCAAAATATAAGTGCTCCGGTAAATGCGCATCTAGAATTACCTTCTGCTCGAAAACAAGTGGGTTTAGACACCATTAAAAGCCCTAAAGAAAATATGGCGATTGACTTTATTTTTAAACAAGACGCCTATTTTGGCTATTTAATGAATAGAATTGCCGTTGAGCATCTTAGATATACGATCCAAGAAGAAGTGTTAAACAAAATATCACAAATAGTAGTGCTACTAAATGAAGAAATAGAAGTGTAAAATGATTAAGAATTTTTGATAAATCAGATACAATCTCTTCTAAACAGGAAAAACTGGCAAATAACTAAAATACGTCATCAGTAAAATTATCTCCCTCGTTAATGGGTTTCTCATTGCTTTATAGGTTGGCGGTTAGAAAAAAATCGTGAGCCGAATTACCTCCACATTCTTACCGTTAAAAACAGTACTCATTTTAGTATTTCTCTATGAGCAGGATTGACAAAACAATCCAATTTCACATAAACAATCTATCCCAATTTCATTAACTCATTTGAGTATAATTCTTAACTTTAAGACCAATTTAACAATTCACCTACGTCTAAAACTAAAAATTTAAGCGTACTTATTTAACAAGAAAGCACTTACCTTTGCTTGATAATCGAATCTTTTACTTAAATCCATCAACAACATGAACATCAAAAAGCACCTCGTCCTACTCCTAATTCTAGCATTTGTAAGTTCTTGTAAAAAGAAACCTGTTGAAACGGATAACATTTTTAAATTCAGAGACTATATTAGTTACACCACTTCAGGATTAGTATCTGTTGCAGATCCTATAAAAATTACGCTTTCAGATACAGTAAGCGGATGGGAAATAGATAAAACACTACCAACTGACCTTATCAAATTAACACCTCACGTTCAAGGACAATTAAAAGCCATGAACAATCATACGCTTTTGTTTACACCAGATGAATCTTTAGAACCTGCTACAGAATATACCGTAAACGTTAAATTGGGTGAAATTTATAATACCATACCAAAGGATTTTGAAGATTATACGTTTCAATTTAAAACCATTACACCAAGTTTCAATATTACCACTCAAAACCTACAATCGTATAGTAAAGAATGGCAGTATATGTTTGCGCAATTACGATCGGCTGACGTGATTTCACTTAATGAAGCTAAAAAATTAGTCGCTGCTTCCCAAAACTCAAAATCTTTAAACTTAGTATGGAATGAAGCTAATGAAACTTCAAAATTCTTCGAGTTTAAAATAGACAGTATCAACCGTTTAGTTGAAGACAGTAAAATTGATATCGCATGGGATGGCTCTGCCATAAAAGCGGACAATAAAGGCGAAAACTTTATTACTATTCCTGGAAAAAATAATTTTACGATTGTAACGACAGAAGTTGTTCAGAGTCCAGAACAATTCTTATCACTTAACTTTTCAGATCCTTTAGTAAAGCAGCAAAATTTTGCTGGATTGGTATCGCTTCAAGGTGTTAAAAACCCAAAATATATTGTTGATGGTAATGTACTAAGAGTGTATCCAGACACTAAATTGGTTGGAGATATCCAAGTCGATGTCTTTAAAGGCATTAAAAACACCGATGGTTTCAAATTAAAAACACCGTTTTCAGAACTGGTAACTTTTGAAGAATTAAAACCTGAAGTCCGACTTATTAGCAACGGAAGTATTCTTCCAAATTCAAAAGAATTGAAATTCAATTTTGAAGCCGTTAACTTGAGTAAAGTCGATGTCAGAATCATTAAAATATTTGAAGATAACGTTCTTCAATTTTTACAAGATTACAACCTTAATAGTGGCGACCAATATGCTATTAAAAAAGTAGGTAGACGTATTGCAAAGGAGACCATCACTTTAATTCAAGAAGAAAATCAAAACACCGGAAAATGGAAAGCTTACAGTATTGATTTATCAAAATACCTTAAAGCAGACCCTGGTGCCATTTACAGAGTAGAATTAAGCTTCAAAAAAGACTATTCCCTCTATGATTGTTCATCAAACGCCGAAACGACCAGCATTGATGAAGATGATTACTACGACGATTATTACGAGGAAGATTACTACGCTTCTGAGGACCTTTCTGAGGAAGAAGAAGAGTTACGAGAAGAACGCTATTGGGACAATTTAACCTATAGCTACAGAAACACCAATTACCGTTGGAGAGATAGAGACAATCCTTGTACGGACTCCTATTACAATTACGGCAATCGCGTGGTGTCTCAGAATTTAATCAGTTCAGATCTTGGAATTATTGCGAAACAAGGCGCGGATAATACTTATCTATTTGCGATAACGAATATTCTAACAACTAGTCCAGAAAGTGGTGCAAAAGTCACACTATACAATTACCAACAACAAGAATTAGCAAATGGCATTACCAATAAAGACGGTATTATAAAAATCGATGCTAAACACAGAGCTGCTTTCGCGATTGCGACTAAAGGTAGTAATGTGAGTTATATTAAATTACACGATGGTATGTCCTTATCACTGAGTAAATTTGATGTGTCTGGTAACCGACTACAACGTGGACTTAAAGGCTACATCTACGCAGAACGTGGTGTTTGGCGACCAGGAGATAGTTTGTTTTTAACGTTTATGTTGAATGATGTTGCAAACAAACTACCAAAACGTCATCCTGTAAAATTAGAAATCACAGATCCTGTTGGAAAATTAGTGTACAGAAAAATCTCTATAGATAACCTTAATAATTTCTATGATTTCACAGTACCAACCTCAACAGATTATAAAACCGGAAATTATAATGCAAAGGTTTCTGTTGGAGGAGCTACATTTTCTAAAGGTTTAAAAATTGAAACGGTAAAACCAAACCGATTAAAAATCAAAATCGATTTTGAAAATGATATTTTAACCAACGACAAGCCACTTCAAGGAGATTTAAATGTGACGTGGTTACACGGCGCACCGGCAAAAAATTTAAAAGCTGAAATAAAAGCTAAATTTACCTCAAGCTACACCAGTTTTAAAGGGTATAAAAACTATGTATTTAACGATCCTACACGAACATTCAATTCTGAAGAAACCAATGTTTTTGAAGGCAACTTAGATGCCGAAGGTAATGCGGTCATCAATTCAAAACTGAATATTGGCAAAAATGCACCAGGCATGTTAACAGCTCAATTCTTAGTGCGAGCGTTTGAAAATGGAGGTGATTTTTCCCTTGATGCCTTCACCATGCCTTATGCACCTTACGAAAGTTTTGTTGGGTTACAATCACCAAAAGGTAACAATTATGGTTCATTCTTTACAGATGAAAATCACACATTTGATGTGGCTACAGTTACAGCTGAAGGACAACCTATTCAACGTAAAAATCTAGAAGTAAAGGTTTATAAAGTCGAATGGCGTTGGTGGTGGAATTCCTCTTACGATAACTTATCGAGTTACGTATCGAGCAATTATCACAGACCTGTGCAATCCTTTTCTGTGAATACAGATGCTAATGGAAAAGCAAATTTCAAACTAAAAATCCCAGAAGACGAACGCGGACGCTACTTAATTAGAGTGGTAGATCCTGTAAGTGGACATGCCACAGGAAGAACGGCTTATTTCTATAAAAACTGGTGGTCTACAAATCCTTCAGGTGATAAGGAAGCGGCTAAAATGTTAGTCTTTTCAACGGATAAAGAAAATTATAATGTTGGCGACACAGCAAAATTAACCTTTCCTTCAGGCTCAGAAGGTAGAGCTTTGGTAAGTATTGAAAATGGCTCCGAAGTGCTACAACATCAATGGGTAAAAACCAAGCCAGGCGAAACCACTATTGATATTCCTGTAACTTCAGCAATGGCACCAAATGTATTTATTAATATTTCATTATTACAACCGCATGCTATTACCTCTAACGATTTACCAATTCGTTTGTATGGTGTGATTCCTATGATGGTTGAGGATCCTTCGACAAAATTAGAGCCACAAATTAAAATGCCAGATGTGATTCAGCCGGAGCAATCTTACGAGATAAAAGTATCTGAAAAGCATAACAAATCTATGACCTATACTATTGCCGTTGTAGAAGAAGGCTTGTTAGATTTAACGCGTTTTAAAACACCAAATGCTTGGGATAGTTTCTATGCACGTGAAGCTTTAGGTGTAAAAACTTGGGATATTTTTGATGATGTTATTGGAGCGTATTCTGGAAGTATTGACCAAGTCTTCGCTATCGGAGGAGATGGAAGTGCTGCTGGTGGAAAAAACAAGAAAGCCAACCGTTTTAAACCTGTGGTGACGTATTTAGGGCCTTTCCTTTTAGATAAAGGACAAACAAAAACGCATCAGCTAAAAATGCCAAATTATATTGGTGCGGTTAGAGCTATGGTTGTAGCAGGTAATAATGCCACAGAAGCTTATGGAAGTGCCGAGAAATCGGTTCAGGTTAAAAAACCATTAATGGTGTTAGCGACTTTACCACGCAAATTGAGTCCTGGTGAAAAAGTAACACTTCCTGTGACGGTTTTTGCCATGGAAGACAAAGTGAAAAACGTGACTCTATCCTTAAAATTAAGTGATGGTATTGTCGTAAAAGGCGACACTTCCCAATCGATAAGATTCGATAAACCAGATGAAAAAATGGTGTATTTTGAATTGGACGTTACCAAAGCAAAAGGCATCAATACCATTGAAGTCATCGCTACAGGAAACGGAGAAAAATCAACCTATAAAGTTGAAATTGATGTAGAGAATCCTAATCCGTTTACATCGCGTGTTATTGATAATGAATTAGAGGCAAATGCCAAACAAACAATAGATATCACAACCTTTGGTGTTGTAGGAACAAATTCAGCAACGGTAGAATTTTCAACCTTACCACCAATGGACTTTACAGGTAGATTGCAATATTTAATCCGCTATCCACATGGCTGTTTAGAACAAACCACATCTGGTGTATTCCCGCAACTATTTTTAGCTGATATATTTGATTTAACGCCTCAGAAGAAAAAAGAAGTGCAAAGTAATATTGAAAATGGTATTAAACGTTTAGGCAATTTCCAACAACCTAATGGAGGCATGAGCTATTGGATGGGAGAAAACACCGCTAATGATTGGAGTACAAGTTATGCTGGCCACTTTATGATTGAAGCTGAGAAAAAAGGCTTTGTATTGCCATTAACGTTTAAGAGCAACTGGATTGCTTACCAACAACAAGCCTCTAGAAATTGGAGACCTAGTTATCGTGTTTATCATTCCGATTTGGCACAAGCCTATCGTTTATACACCTTAGCTTTAGCTGGTAGCCCAGATTTAGCAAGCATGAATAGATTGCGTGAGTTTGAAGAACTATCTAACGAAGCTAAATGGAGATTAGCAGCAGCTTATGCTTTAGCAGGACAACAAGAAGCGAGTGATGCGATTTCTAAAACAGCAAACATCAATTTCCAACCGTCTAAATCTAATTATTACACCTATGGTTCAGTAGATCGAAATAGAGCTATGGCTTTAGAAACGATGATTATTACGGGTAACCCAAAAGCTAGAGATTTAGCAAAAACCATTGCTAAAGACTTATCAAGCAATAATTGGATGAGTACACAAACAACGGCCTACAGTTTATTAGCCATGGGGAAAATGGTCGTTAAAAATGGAGGTAAAGATTTAAAACTGACTTATAGTATTAATGGTAAATCAGAAACTATAGACACTAAAAACGCTATTGCGCAACGCAGTATTCCTATTAATGATGGCACTAATCAACTTACCATTACTAACGCAAAAGACAATTTGGTTTATGTGAGAGTACTAAATTCTGGTAAATTGAAATTAGGCGAAGAATTAGCAGAACAACGTGGCTTTACTATTTCAACTGTATACAAAGATTTACAAGGCAACAAAATAGATATTAAAACGCTTCAACAAGGTCAAGATTTTGTAGCGACAGTAAGTATTTCCAACTTAACTAATGACTATGTACACGATGTGGCCTTAACGCAAATTTTCCCTTCAGGTTGGGATATTGTCAATACAAGATTTACAGCTTTTGGAGATACCACAGTAAGTCAAGCGAGATACACAGATATTAGAGATGACAGAGTGAATTTCTATTTCGATATGAATCCTAAAGGCAAACATGGTACCAAAACGTTTACCGTATTGCTGAATGCCTCTTACCTAGGCACCTATTATTTACCAGGCTCACAAGCCGAAGCCATGTATGATAATGACTATTTGGTGAGAAACAAAGGAGAATGGATTACTGTTGAGAAGTAAGTCGATGGAACGAGACCTTGCAGGTTTTAAAAACCTAGCAGGTCTGCTATGAAGAAACGTTATTGCGAGCATAGCGTGGCAATCTGTTTATCAATTACGTTACCATTTATAAGATTGCCACATCCTACGTCCTCGTAATGACAAAACAATTAAACTAAATACTCGCCGTCCGGAAGGCAAGAATCCTAGAAACAAAACCGCTAAAAATGTTTAACCTTAAATCACAAAATTATGATAAATTTAAAGCAGATTTTAGCGATTGGAATGCTCTTCACTGTCGCATTAGTAACAGCACAACAAAATGCTTACGTAGCAGCAGAAAGCGGATTATCCCTTAGAGACCAACCCGATGTAAGTGGCAAAATGCTAAGCAAATTAGCCTATGGCGAGGCCATTGGAGTACTTGAAAAAACAGATAAAAAATTAGTTGTGCTTGATGGCGAAAAAAAAGTAAGCGGAGAATGGGTAAAAGTTGAAACCCGAAATCATATTGGTTATGTGTTTAATGGCTACTTATCTTCAACAAAAATTTCTAAAACTATTCGATTAGATTTAGACCTATTGAATGTTGAAATAAAAAATTTAGCGACTAGCGATTACAAAAGACTTCATAACTTAAAACAAACCGACTCCACAACAATCCATGTCGATTTAGGGGCGTCACCTGAAAAAAAACAAATTGTTTTAATTGATAATGATTATAAACACGTGAGCATCTTTCAACGCTACGAAAATAGCATTTCTTTTATGAGTGCAGATAAAAAATGTGATGCTAATGACTGGAAACATTTTGATTCGGAATGGAAGCCATTAAAACAAACGAGATCTAATACTTTTGAAACATTAGCGTATACTGAAAATGATTGGAAACAATTTATTGACACTTCTGTAGAGGATTTAAAAACCGAAGTTATTGACCAATGTGGAGCAGATTGGTTAGACTATTTTAAGACGATAAAAAATGTGAAGGATTATCCTATTGGAGTTGCAACAAATCGTGTTTTTCTTAAAATCATTTTGACCGATTTTGAAGATAATATCACTGAAAAAATCATAGAATTTGATATGCCAAATGGCTGCTAGTTTAATATAAATAAGACTTGATAGGTTTAAGATCTGTCAAGTCTTATTTTCATTTACTTCACTTTAATTAAAACGTAACATGAATTTACTTTTAGTTTAAGTTGCGTCATAAATATTTCAAAAGTCCAAGAAAACATTTAACAGCTTTAAATATATAGATAACTTTGCTTAACAAGTTTTAAGTAAGCGTTCGGTAAATTATTTATGCATAGATTAATTCATTTTTTTAAGCGAAATAAAATAAAATCCTTAGTGGTTTTAATACTTTTAGGTGCTTATTATTTTTGTTTACCAAAGACATTATTTAAAGATCCAACAGCAACTGTTATTACAAGTCAATCAAATGAATTATTAGGCGCCTTAATTGCCGACGATGGCCAGTGGAGATTTCCCGCTAATGATAGTGTTCCAGAAAAATTCAAAACTTGTATTCTTCAATTTGAAGATGAATATTTTTACAAACATCCTGGTTTTAATCCGGTTTCAATCTTTAAGGCTTTAAAAGGTAATCTAAGTTCTGGCACTATAAAACGAGGCGGAAGTACCTTAACACAACAAGTCATTCGATTATCTCGAAAAGGACAATCACGTACCTATTTTGAAAAACTAAAAGAACTCATTTTAGCCACACGATTAGAGTTCAGATTGTCTAAAGATGACATTTTAAATCTTTATGCCAGTCATGCTCCGTTTGGAGGAAATGTTGTTGGCATAGACGCAGCATCTTGGCGTTATTTTAATCGAAATGCCTATAATTTATCTTGGGCCGAAAGTGCCACTTTAGCGGTTTTACCCAATGCTCCAAGTTTAATCTATCCTGGAAAAAATCAAATACGATTATTAGAAAAACGCAATCGGTTACTAAAAAAGCTTCATAAAAATGGCACGATAGACGAACTTACATATAAGCTATCTATTGCTGAAGGCTTACCGCAAAAGCCCTATCCATTACCACAAATCGCACCTCATTTACTTCAAAAAACAGCAAAAAAACATAAAGGTAAACGTGTAAAAACCACGGTTAACATAGCGCTTCAAGAACAAACTAATAGCATTGTAAAGCAACATTACAACCGCTTAAAACAAAATGAAATTTATAATATTTCCGTTTTGGTTTTAGATGTAAAAACAAGAGAGGTTTTAACTTACGTGGGCAATTCGCCTACAGACAAAGCCCATCAAAACAGTGTTGATATTATTGACAAACCCAGAAGTACAGGAAGTATATTAAAACCCTTTTTATATGCTGCCATGTTAGATGCAGGTGATGTATTACCCAACACTCTAATTGCAGATGTACCTACACAATTTGGAAGTTATCACCCCGAAAACTATAACCAAACTTACGATGGCGCTGTACATGCTAATGAAGCGTTATCACGTTCTTTAAATGTTCCTATTGTTAACATGCTTCAAGAGTTTGGATTAGATCGGTTTTATCATTACCTCAAAGCGCTTCAACTTAAAGATTTAAAATACAACGCCAACCATTATGGCTTGTCTTTAATACTTGGAGGTGCAGAAAGCAATCTTTGGGATTTGTGTAAAAGTTATGCTGCTATGTCTTCGACTTTAAATCATTTTAATGCCAATTCTAGTCAGTATTTCAATAATGAATTTTGCCAGCCAATTTACAATTCAAAACAATCTGTTGATTTCGGAAAACTATCTACAGAAAAAGAAGTCTTTGATGCCGCTTCCATTTATCTCACCTATGAAAGCATGAAACAAGTTAACCGACCACAAAGTGATGAAAGCTGGGAATACTATGATTCTTCTCAGGAAATTGCATGGAAAACAGGAACAAGTTTTGGTTTTAGAGATGCTTGGGCAATCGGAACCACCAAAGACTATGTGGTTGGCGTTTGGGTTGGTAATGCCGATGGAGAAGGACGGCCTGGTTTAGTTGGAGTGCAAGCATCTGCACCTATTTTGTTTGAAGTTTTTGACTTACTACCAAAAAGCGACTGGTTTGCAATGCCATATGACGAAATGTTAGAAGTTAATATCTGTAAAAAAAGTGGGTATCGTGCATCATCTATTTGCGATGAAACCGAAATGCGTTATATACAAGCAAGCGGAAAGAAAACCGAGCCTTGCCCTTATCATAAATTAGTCCATTTAGATGCTTCTGAACAGTTTCAGGTAAACACTTCATGTGAAGCCATTTCAAACATTAAAAATAAATCTTGGTTTATTTTACCTCCTTTACAAGCCTATTATTTTAAAACTAAAAACCCGTTTTACAAACCGTTACCACCTTACAGAGCAGATTGCACTGAATCCATTGGAACTCCCATGGAATTTATTTACCCAAATCAACAAAGTACTATTTATTTGCCAAAAGATTTTGACGGTAATATTAATGAGTTAATCTTAAAAGTAGCGCATTCGAAACCTGAACTAGAATTGTATTGGTACGTTGATAGTGAATATATTGGAAGCACAAAAGACATTCACGACATGGCTATTCTTCCAAGTTCTGGAAACCATATCATCACCGTTATAGACGAATTAGGAAACGAACTAAAACATAAAATTACAATTTCAGAGTAATTACATTCACCCTTAAATCCTTATTTTTACAGAAATTAATCAACTTATTATTATGGAAACTGTACAGTTTATACATTCAACATGGGCTTATTTAGTACTTCTAGTATTAGTACTTGCTACATTTAATGCACTAATTAAATTTTTTGGCGACAAGGAATTTGATGCAAAAGATTTTAGAATTTCATTATTTGCACTAATAACAATGCACATTCAATTGCTCATTGGTATTGTATTGTTTTTTATGAAAGATTATTTTTCAGTAATAGAACAAGTTGGAGGTATGGGAGAAGTAATGGGAAACAAAGCTTTAAGAAATCTCATTGTAGAACACCCACTAACTATGATAATTGCAATAGCGTTATTAACTATAGGCTATTCAAAGCACAAAAAGAAATTAACATCTAAACCAAAATTTAAAATGCTAGCTATTTTTTATACCTTAGCTTTAGTTTTAGTCTTGGCTAAAATTCCGTGGAACCTTTGGTTTTAAAACCCAACTTATTACATATAAAAAAAGCGTCTAAATAGTATTTAGACGCTTTTTTAGTTTCACAATTTCGCTTATTCTATTTCTTTAACTAAGTAGATATACACAGGGAAGTGATCGCTATAACCACCCGAAAGTCCGGCATCAACCATACGATAAGGATAGTCTTTATAACGTCCTTCTTTATTAGTTAAATAAGACTTATTAAAAATTCCTGCTTTATAAAATCTAAATGAAGAATAGTCTTTTTCTAAAAATGGTTGCGTGAATAAAATCATATCAAACAAACTCCAAGCATCTCTGTAACCAGTTGTTCCTAAACCTTTTTTCTTATATAGGTTTTCATAAGGGTTATAAACACCTTTTAACTTTACTTTATCTTTGTCTGCTTCGGTTTTTAACTCCTTTTTCATACTGTCATTTATAGGGTTATCGTTAAAATCTCCCATTGTAATAACTTTAGCATAAGGATCTATAGATTGTAAAGAATCTATAATACGCTTGTTTAATTTTCCTGCAGCAACACGTTTAAATCTACTTCTTGCTTCGCCTCCACTTCGAGATGGCCAGTGATTAACAATAATATGAATTAAATCACCTTCTAATTCACCACTAACCAATAACTGATCTCTTGTATATACACGTTCTCTTGAAGAATCATCATAAATAAGTAACTCATGAGAGCTTGTTTCAATAGGCTTAAAAAGTGCTTTTTGATATAGTAAAGCGACATCAATTCCTCTCTTATCAGGAGAATCAAAATGAACAATACCATAATCTTTATTCAATAACTGAGGGTCATTAACCAAATCTACAAGTACTTGTCTGTTTTCAACTTCAGAAACTCCAATTATTGCAGGTGAGTTTTTAGTGTCTTTAAGACCTATATCAGCAACTACTTTTGCCATATTTTTAAGCTTCTTTTCATAAGCTTCTGCTCTTAGAGCTTGATTTAGCTCCATAATAGGACTTGCTTCATCATACTTAGTAGTATCATTTATAGTGTCAAATAAATTTTCTAAGTTATAAAAAGCAACCGTATGGATTTTATACTTTTTCTTTTCCTGTGCATTTGTACTTATAAACGCAAAAAGAAGCATTACTATTAAAGTGAGTTTTAAATTTTTCATTTAGTAGATGTTATGTTAACATTAATTACTTTACAAATCTTGAGCCAAAAGTAGATATTTATTATAAATAATGTAAATTTGCACGCCTTAAATAACTTTTATTTAATGTACAAAGATTAATAACTTTAAAATTAGGTATGAAAAAAAGTTTAATTATTTTATTATTTGGAATTTTTTCTTCCTTTACAATGATGGCGCAAAGCACCATTATTAAAGGTAGTGTAAAAGATGCTACATCCTCAGAACCAATCCCTGATGTAACTATTACCATTGAAGAAACTCAACAATCAACTTTAACAAATGGTTTCGGTGAATTTATTTTCTCTAGCAACGTACCATTAGGAGAACAGGTTTTAAAAATCTCAAAAACAGGTTACGAAACAAAACGTTATCCTATTATTGTTAACGAAGGACAAACCGTGAATATTACGGATATGACTTTAGACTTGGACGTTTCAGACGTGCAAGATATGTTTACAATTACACTTTCTGACGACGAGCTAAATGACGACACAAGTGGTGCAGATAATATTTCTGGATTACTATCTTCTTCATTAGATATTTTTCAAAGAACAGCTGCTTTTGAATTTAGTTCTTCATTCTTCAAAGTAAGAGGTTTAGATTCTGAAAACGGTTCAGTTTTAATGAACGGTATTGAAATGAATAAGCTTTATAACGGAAGACCACAATGGAGTAACTGGGGCGGATTAAATGATATGATGCGTAACCAAGTATTAACAACTGGTCTTACTCCTTCAGATTATAATTTTGGCGGTATTTTAGGATCATCTAATATTATTACAAGAGCATCTTCTTACAGAAAAGGTGGACGTATAACATATTCATCATCTAATAGAAGTTATACAAATCGTGCTATGGCTAGTTATGCTTCTGGTTTAGTTGAAGGAGGCTGGTCTTACGCTTTTATGATTGGAAGACGTTGGGGAGATGAAGGTTTTATAGACGGAACATTATATGATTCTAACTCATTTTTCGCTTCTATAGAAAAGAAAATAAACGACAAGCACAGTATTAACTTTACTTCGGTTTATACTCCTAATAGAAGAGGAAAATCTTCACCAAATACACAAGAAGTTTATGACCTAAAAGGGATTAAATACAATGAGTATTGGGGAAATTTAGACGGAGAACAACGTAATTCTCGTATTAAAGAAGTTGAAGAACCAATTTTTATGTTGAATCATTATTGGGACATTTCTTCTAAAACAAAATTAAACACCAATGTTGGTTACCAATTTGGTAAATTAGGAAACAGTAGATTAGATTACAGTGGTGGTGGTAACCCAAGTCCTGCTTATTACCAATTACTACCTAGCTATCACGAACAAAGAGATGATCTTGTAGGTGCTTATTTAGCACAACAGAAATTTGTTGATGATGGACAAATAGATTGGGAACGTATTCTAGATGCTAACGTAACCAACAACATTAATGACATTAGCTCTGCATATGCTTTATACGAAGACAGAGCAGATGACACTCAATTAACAGTTAACTCAATCTTCACTTCTGAAATTAATGACAACATCATTATTAATGGAGCTGTAAACTACAAAAATTTAAAATCAGAAAACTTTGGTGAAGTTTTAGACTTATTAGGATCTGAGGTAGGTTTATTAAACGTAGATTCTTTTGATGGTTTTGAGTACGATAATAAAAACCCTGGACGTTTAGTAGGCGAAGGAGATAAATACAGATATAACTATAACTTATATGCAGATGTGATCTCGGCTTATGCACAAGGGCAGTTTAAATACAATAAAGTAGATTTTTATGTTTCTGCTAATGTAACAAGCACAACATACCAAAGAGAAGGTTTATGGGAAAACAGTAGATTTGACGGCCTTGATGGACGACCAGAATCTTATGGTAAAGGTGAAGAACTTTCTTTTACTGGTGTAGGTGCAAAAGCAGGATTTACGTATAAAATTTCTGGGAAACACTTAATTGATGTTAATGGAGGGTACCTTACAAGAGCCCCTAACCTAAGAAACACATACTCTAACTCTAGAGAAAACCATAATATCGTAAAAAATATTAGTGAAGAAACCGTAACTTCATTTGATGCAAGTTATATTTTTAGATCTCCAATTGTTAACGCTAAAATTACAGGATTCTATTCTAAAATTGAAGATGCTAATGAAGTTGGATTCTATTATGCAGATGGTTTAAGTGGAGGAAATGATATTGAAGATAATGACACGTCTGCTTTTGTACAAGAAGTTTTACAAGGTATAGATAAAAAACACTTAGGTGTAGAATTAGGAATTGAAGCACAAGTAACACCAACTATTAAATTAAAAGGTGCTGCTTCTGTTGGTCAATATACTTATGACAACAATCCTGATTTATATTTAACCTCAGCTAGCTTTAATACAGCAGATGGTTCTATTCCTTATGGTAAAGCTAATCTAAAAGATTATAAACTTGCTGGTGGACCTCAAAGAGCTGCTTCTATTGGGTTTGAATATAGAGACCCTAATTTCTGGTGGTTTGGTGCAACAGCTAACTTTTTCTCTCATGCTTACATAGATGTAAATGCATTAACAAGAACAGAGAATTTTTATTTAGATTCAGACGGATTACCTATTAATGATTATGATGAAGAATTAGCTACTGAATTACTAAAACAAGAAAAGATTAGCGACTATATGGTGGTAAACCTTGTTGGTGGTAAATCATGGAAAGTTGGTGATTATTATATCAGTCTTTTTGCTAGCGTTGGTAACATCTTAGACGAAGTTTATAAAACAGGTGGTTTTGAGCAAGGTAGAAATGCTAACTATAGAGAACTTAGAGATGATAATGCTGATGGCAACCCTAGGTTTGGCTCAAAATATTGGTATGGTCGTGGTGCCAATTATTTTGTTAACTTAAACGTACGATTCTAAAAAAAGAAAAATTAATAAATAAAATTACTATTATGAAATGTTTAAATTTCATAAATTCAATAATTATAAATAAAAAAGTTATGAATAAAGCGATTAAATCTTTAAAATTAATGTTAATCCTAGTAGCTTCCGTAGCTATTACATCTTGTGTACAAGATGACGATTATACTATTCCTAGTAGTTTAGGAGACGAAGAAAATAAAGCTCTTACATTATTGCTAGAGACTGGAAATGAATTATCGTTCGCAGAAGTTAAAGCATTATATCAAGGTGGAGAGTTCATTGAGCCTGAAGATACTAATGTCTATGTAAAAGGATATGTGTCATCATCTGACCAAACTGGAAACTTTTTTAAAGAGTTTTTCATTCAAGATAGTCCAACAAACCCTACATCAGGTTTAAAAGTTATTTTAAATCAAGTTGATACATACAACCAATTCAATTTAGGAAGAGAAGTATATATCAGCTTACAAGGTCTTTATATTGGTGAAGAACGTGTTGGAAACGGAGTAATTACTATTGGTGGAGGAACTGAAACTGATCAATACGGTACTACTGTAACAAGTTTAAATGAAATTCAAATAAGACAAAAAGTTTTAAGATCTTCAGTTACAGAAACTATTACACCTTTAAATATAGGTTTAACTGCTATTACTGGTGACCATGTTGGTTTATTAGTTAAAGTTGACAATGTAGAATTTGCTGATAATTTAGCTGGAGAAAATTATTTTGATTCATCTGAAGTTTATGACACACAAAGAATCTTACAAGATTGTAGTGGTTTTACTTACCCACAATTTATATTAGAAACGAGTAGTTTTGCAAGTTTTAAAAATGAAAGATTACCTATATACAACGGATCAATTACTGCTGTAGTTAGTAAAACTTTTGATGGATCTAGTTTAGTATTAGCCTTAAATACAACTGATGATGTGGATATGGTAAACCCAAGATGTACATTATTAGATATTGAAGATTTTGAAATTGTTTTTAACGAAGGCTTTGATAGTGGTTTAGGTGATTGGGAAGTTATCAATACATTAGGTACACAGGAATGGTATGCTAGTAACTACCAAGGAGAAGGTTATGTAAGAGGATCTGCTTATGATGATGGTGACATAGTAGAAATGATTAGCTGGTTAATATCGCCTTCAATAAATTTTGATGCTAATGAAAATGAACGTCTTATTCTACAAGTTGCAGATGCTTTCAGTAATGGACAACCATTAAAAGCTTATTACTCTAATGATTATGTAGCAGGTACCAATCCTGATGATGCTACATGGACAGAAATAGGAGCTTCAGAAATTGCTGCTTTACCTGAGAATACTGGTTTCTTCAACAATGTTTATGATGCTACTGGCCTAATTAATATTTCAATGATTAGTGGTGATGCTGTTCTAGCATTTGTTTATGACAGTGATGATGCTTCAATATCTTCTACTTTAGATTTAAGTAATGTGCAAATTTTAGCGCAATAGAAATTTTTATAAAAGAATAAAAAAAAGACTGTCTGAAAAGACAGTCTTTTTTTATGTAAATATTTGACTAAACACATCTGCCCAAGGTGTAACTATTATGTTTTATTTAATTAATAGTCATTTAGTGTAAATCACTATATTTATAACCTTAAAAAAAGGATATCACCTATATGTTAGACACCATATATATTTCAATATTTAACCACTATAAGAAAGCTTTAGGAAAAAAAAGTATCAATATAGCCTTACTTTATATTTGTACTCTAGAGCTATCTATAGCACTTGCATTAGGTGCCTTTTTTATAGCTTTTGCTAGTCAGATGAAAATGCTAGTAATGTCTTCTACTAAGTTTTGGGTATTATTCTCATTAATCGCATTGTTTATCATTTCTAAAAACTGGATGCGCTATAATGGAAAGAAAAGAACAATACTTAACGCTAAGTCCAAGCGCAGTGATACATCTATCTATTTATTATGGCTTTTGCCTTTAGGATGCTTCGCAATAGCTTTTATACTGCTTCAGGTGCAATAAAAAACGCCACCCATTCGGATAGCGTTGTATTTTAATATAATTGATATAGAAAGTAACTTATTCTGCTTTCTTTTCTTTACTGCAACATTCTTTTTTACAATCTGCTTTACAAGCTTTTTTTTCAGCTTCAGATTTATTAGCGCAACATTCCTTTTTGCAATCTGCATCACACGCCTTTTTTCCTAAACCAAAGTCTTCGACCTTATGTATATCTTTAACTTTGTAGATGTCTGCTACTTTGCTAACAGCTTCTTCTAAAGATTTAGGTGTTACTTTAGCTTCGTCATATTCTACCATTGCTAAACGTGAATCAAAATCTACTTTTGCAGATTTTACTCCTTCCATTTTAGCCATTTTCTTTTCAATGGTTTTTGCACAACCCATAGCACAAGTCATTCCTTCAATACCAAATTCTACTTTGACATAAGTTGCATTTGGATCTAAAGTATGAGCAACATCTTTTTCAGAAACTTCTACCTCTACGGTTTTAACTTCTGGTTGTGTTTCGTTTTTACAAGACGAGATTGTTATCGCTAATATTGAAACGAAAAATATATTCTTTAATGCCTTCATATATTTAAACTATTAAATTTTGTATAAATCTAATAAATATTGGTGTTTCTTGCATATGAATTAACGAATTTTGTGATTTAATAGCTGCAAATAAGTATGAAAGACCTTAATATTAAGTGGATTTACCTGTTAATACTTTCCATTATTTGGGGAAGCTCATTTATTTTAATCAAAAAATCACTTTTAGGTCTTACGGCTTATCAATTAGGCGCGCTCAGAACTATTATAACTGGCCTAATTCTTTTAACTTTTGGCTTTAATAAACTTAAAACGATACCTAAATCGAAGTGGAAATGGCTTCTCCTCTCTGGCCTCTTAGGTTCTTTTATTCCTGCTTTCTTTTTTGCCATTGCTGAAACTGAAATAGATAGTGCTGTGGCTTCTATATTAAATTCTTTAGTTCCTTTAAATACTATTTTGTTTGGGTTTGCTGTATTTAAAATTACCTCAACAAAACGACAGGTTTCAGGTGTTATCATTGGCTTTATTGGTACTGCTATCCTAATTTTAAAAGGTTCAGAATTAAATCCCAATCAAAATTATATATATGCTGGTTTTGTTATTGCATCCACAATAATGTATGCTGCCAATGTAAATATTATAAAACGTTATTTACAAGATATAAAACCATTAGCGATTGCAGCTGGTAATTATGCTTTTATAGTAATACCTGCATTAATTATTCTCGTTTTTAGCGACTTTTTCACATCCAAAACTTTTGAGAATCCTGCTTTTATAAATGCCTTTATTTATGTTACCATTCTTTCTGTTTTTGGCACCGCAATAGCAAAAGTGTTATTTTTTAAGTTGGTACAAATTTCTACACCTGTATTTGCATCGTCAGTAACTTATATCATGCCTATTGTAGCCTTAATTTGGGGTATTATAGATGGCGAATCTTTTAGCTTTATTCAGGGACTTGCTGCTTTATTAATATTAGTGGGCGTTTATTTATCTCATAACCGTAAGGCATAAAAAAACCGAAGCTCTCGCTTCGGTTTTAATATATTATCTAAGACAATTTCTGATTAATCGAAATCAGCATCAGAAACACCTTCGTTTACTTTTATTTCTTTTACAATAAAATCAAATTTACGTGGTCCCATTGTTTGAGAAATTTTAAAAGGGAACATAATTCCATCAACTTCTTTATAATCTGCATAGAATGTAGATTGAGAACCCATTGGAGATGTTTTCTCTTCTTTAATTTTTAAGCCTGTTTCAACACTATAGAAAATAGACGTTATATCATCTACTTTTACTTTATAAGCATTTTCTCCATCAACTTTTTCTATCTTTTCTAAAGTAACACCACCACTTAAATAGTTAACTTCTGGAAAAGGAGATGATTCTGCTTTAGCATCTTTAAGTTCGTCTTCGCTCATATCTTTACGTTGACCTTGCATAACCATATAACCACCATCTACACCAACAACAGTTTTCATAACCGACTGTCCCATTGCTGTAATCTCTTGTGCAAACTGTTTTTTACTTGTTTTTTTCATTTCAAGATTCATCATTACACCTGGCTGTAACTCTGCTTCCGCCATCATTTTAACAGAATTTACACCATCTAAACGCTCTTTACCACCAATTTTAGCGATATATGCGTTTAAAACTTTAGTAACATCCATATCTGCTGGCATTGGAATGTCGTAAGTTGGCTTTTCTACTGAATTAGCGTATGCATCGTAATACTTAATTGGAATCCCTGTTTTTTCAAGGTTTTCTATGACATCACTTCCTTTACCAACGATAACAACTCTAGCATTTTCTGTCTTTAAATATTTATTAGCAACTCTTTGTACATCTTCTACACTAACATCATTAATTTTCTGTAAATATGTAGAATAGAAATCTTTAGGTAAATCATTCAACTTTATGTTTAAAGCGTAATTAGCAACTGTTTGAGGACTTTCTAACCCCATAATAAAATTACCAACATATTTTGCTTTAGCATCTTTAAGTATTTGAGGATCTACAGGTTCCGTTTTAATACGATTAATCTCTTTTAAAGCCTCAACAACAGCACTATCTGTAACCATATTTCTTACTTTAGCCGAAGCATTAAAACGTCCTGCACCATATCTGTTTGCTCTTAAGCTAGAATAGGCACCGTAAGTATAACCATGTTCTTCACGAAGGTTTTTGAATAAGTAACCTTCACCTCCACCACCTAAGATGTTGTTTGTGATTAAAGCAGCATGGTAATCTTCATCATTCATCTTCAAATCTACATTGTTGGTAATAGATATGCTAGACTGCGTTGCTGTTGGCATATCAACAAAGTTAATTTGAGTGTATTGTGCATTAGGGTTAACCTTAGGAAGTGTTGTAGTTATATCAACAGATTTTTTCCAATTACCAAAGTGTTTTTTTATTTGCTTTTTAACTGTTTTAAAATCTACATCACCAATTACAACTAAATAAGCATTGTTTGGATTAAAATATTTCTCGTAAAATGCTAAAGCATCACCAAATGATACATTGTTAATAGTTTCTTCTGTAACAAATTCTCCATAAGGGTGTTTTGTTCCATAAGATAATGCATCACCTACACGACTACCAATAGCATCAATACTCTTTTCGTTTTGCTTTAAGCTTTCAATTAGCTTAGTCTTTTCTTTATCAAACTCTTCTTCAGTTAATAATGGGTTTAATGCTGCATCTGCCATTAATTCTAAAATACGATCAGAGTATTTAGTTAATGAACTTGCAAAACCACCACTAAAACCAAAATTAAGTCTAGCACCTAAGAAATCGATTTCTTCGTTAAATTCATCTTTAGAAATTGACGTTGTTCCATTTCCTAACATGCTTCCAATTAAGCTTTCTACTCCAGCTTTTTTTCCTGTAGCAATAGGCTTATTATCTATTCTTAAAGAGTAAGATACTCTTGGCAACTTGTGGTTTTCAACAACTAATACTTTTAAGCCGTTTTTTAATTCAAATTCCTGAGGAACTTCTAATGTAATTTCAGGCTCTGGTCCAGCTTTTGGCTGTTTAGATCTATCTATTTGTGCATTAACACCTATAGTTACTAAAAACAATAGGATAAATGCAGATAATTTTGTTTTCATAATATATGTTGTTTTCATCTTACTGATCTTCTTTTTTAGGTAAATATTCTATTTCAACACGCTGATTTGGGCTTAAATACTTTTTAGCTACAGCTTGAATTTCTTCTCTTGTAATAGATCTGTAAATGTCTATTTCTTTGTTAATTAAATTTACATCGCCGTATAATAAGTAGTACGTTGCTAAAGAACTTGCAATACCTGCAATACTAGAGTTAGCGTTTACAAATTGGTTTTCAAATTGATTTAATAATTTTTGATGATCACGTTCTGAGATTAATTCATTTTGCATTTTAGCAACTTCTACATCAATTTCAGATAACAATGTACTTAACTCTACCTCTCCTAAAGGAATAGCAAATAATGCAAATATGCTGTAATCCATTTGTGAAATGTTTACCGCTTGTACTGCTAACGCTTGTTTTTGTTGATCTACTAATTTCTTATACAAAACAGAACTTTTACCTCCACTTAAGTAAGATGAAATCATGTCTAAAATATAAGCATCACGTGTTCCATGGCCTGGTGTTCTATAAGTTGCTATAATTGCAGGCACTTGAATGTTTTTATCAAAAGCTTGAGCTTTAATTGTCTCAGTAATAGGCTCTTCTTTTGGGAAGTTTCTAACCACTTCTGGTCTTTTCTTAACAGCGCTAAAATAATCTCTTACTAATTTCTTAGTTTCTTCAATATCTATATCTCCTGCAACTACTAAAACAGCATTATTAGGACCATAATATTTATCAAAATAGGCATTAAACTCTTCTAAAGTTGCTGCATCTAAATGCTCCATATACCCAATATTAGGATCTTTATAAGGGTGTACTTTAAAAAGATTAGAACCAATAGCTTCTAAAATACCACCATAAGGCGCATCATAACGTTGACGTTTTTCTTCTTTTACAACTTCATTTTGAGTATCTACTCCAACTTGGTCTATAACAGGGTGTAACATACGCTCTGACTCTAACCATAATCCTAATTCTAATTTATTAGAAGGAAAAATTTCGTAATAATACGTTCTGTCTTGAGACGTATTAGCGTTAAACGTTCCTCCATTAGCTGGAATAATTTTCATGAATTCTCCACGTCCAATGTTTTCAGAACCTTCAAATAAAAGGTGTTCAAAAAAGTGAGCAAAACCCGTACGAGCTCTATCTCCATCTTTTCCTCCTACATCATACATTACAGAAGTAATAACCACTGGTGCTGTGTTATCTTGATGCAAGATTACATGTAATCCATTGTCTAAATCAAACTCTTCGAATTCTACTTGTTGAGCTGTTGAATTAAATCCAACCAACAACAAAATAGCTAGAGTAAATAAGCCTTTTTTCATTATTAAGTGTGTTTAAATTTAAATTGTTTTAAATATTTGTCTTTACTAAATGCTTTTTGTTACATGAAGTCTCACAAAAATAAGGAATGATTTGTCTTTTTAACATAATTAAGTGTAAAAACTCAATTAATAACTTTCTGCCGTTCTCTGTTTTTTTTAATAATTACTTACGAGCTTACAAAAACAGCTTGAAAAGCCTTAAAACGTTTGTAGATTAATAATTTAGGAGTATATTTGCATCCGCTTTCTGAGAAGAAGGCTATTTTATTTAACAAACAAATTAATAAAAACGTTACGCTATGTACGCAATTGTAGAGATAGCAGGGCATCAATTTAAAGTTGAAAAAGACCAAAGAGTTTTTGTTAACCGTTTAGCAACAGAAGAAGGTTCGAAAGTAGATTTCGATAACGTTCTTTTAATTGGAGATGGTAACAATGTAACTTTAGGCGCCCCAGCTATAGATGGAGCACAAGTAAGTGCAAAAGTCTTAAAGCACCTTAAAGGTGATAAAGTAATAGTCTTCAAAAAGAAAAGACGTAAAGGTTACCGTGTTAAAAATGGACACAGACAATCTTTAACTGAAATCGTAATTGAAAGCATTACAGCTTCTGGAGCTAAAAAAGCTGCTCCTAAAAAAGAAGCAAAGAAAGCTGAACCAAAAGCAGAAGCGAAAGCTAAAAAAGCAACTGGTAAAGCTGATGATTTAAAGAAAATTGAAGGTATTGGTCCTAAAATCGCATCTACATTAGTAGAAGCAGGTATCGCTACTTACGCTGATTTAGCTAAAGCTAAGCCAGAAGCAATTTCTGAAATCATTGCAGATGTTCGTGGTAACCATGTTACTGATACTTGGCCAGCTCAAGCACAATTAGCTGCTGATGGTAAGTGGGACGAACTTAAAAAATGGCAAGACGAATTAGATGGTGGTAAAGCTTAATTGCCAAACCACTTAAGTATAACAATATAAAACCTTAGATCATGGCTCATAAAAAAGGAGTTGGTAGTTCGAAGAATGGTAGAGAATCAGAATCAAAACGTTTAGGCGTTAAGATATTTGGTGGACAAGCTGCTATTGCTGGAAACATCATTTTAAGACAACGTGGTAATACACATCACCCAGCTGAGAACGTATACCAAGGAAAAGATCATACTTTACATGCTAAAGTTGACGGTCTAGTAAAATTTACTAAGAAAAAAGATAACAAATCTTACGTTTCTATTGAACCTTTCGAGGCTTAAGAAACATATTTCTTTATAATTTATAAAACCCTTTCTATTTTTAGAGAGGGTTTTTTATTTTACTCAAATACCTTTATAAAAACACAACCGGACTTAATAACCTATTATTTAATAGTAGAACCAAATACTAATCCGTTTGGCAAGGCTAATTATATAATCTCCATCTTTTTTAATAGGAAACTCGCATTCATATTTTGACAAACACCTTGTTTCAATTTATAGTCAAAAAAGAGTTCATCATTAATGATTTCTGCATCAAAGTAGTAATTTTTTACAGCTTCTAACTCGGTTTCAATTTCAGTAAGACTTAAATCGTGAGTAGCAATGATTCCTGTAGCATTTTGTTTTACCAGTTTCTCTACAAATTTTCGAGAGCCAATAGCTTTATCTGTACTGTTGGTTCCTTTTAAAATTTCATCTAAAATCACAAAATAATTTTTATCATTTTCAATGGTGTCAACCACAAATTTTAATCGCGTAAGCTCACTAAAGAAATACGAACTATCATCGGTTAACGAATCGGTTGTTCGCATACTTGTAATTAGCTTAATTGGCTTGTATTTACTTTGTTTCGCACAAATAGGCAATCCAACATTGGCCATCACAATATGAAGCGCAACAGTTCTTAAAAACGTGCTTTTTCCTGCCATATTTGCTCCTGTTACAATAAAGAATTGTTCTTCTTCAAGCTTTAAATTACTATCTACTCGTTTTTCAGGATTTAATAGTGGATGCCCTAAGCCCTCTGCTAAAATTGTCACAGGTTCTTCGGTTAATATTGGATAGGTAAATTTTTGATGATTAAAAGCATAGTTTCCAAAGCTATTAAAAGCATCAAAAAACGTCACCACTTCAAACCAATCATCAACCTTATGTCCATATTTACTAATCCATTGTTCTATCTTATAAGTTTGCCTTATGTCTAAAAGCAAAAGACCGTTACCAAATATCGCAGATATTAAATTATTTCGATTGTCTAAAGCATCTAAAGCTTTTGAAAATTTAGAAAATATCTCAGAGGCTTTCATACCTTCAGATTGAATTTTCTGTTGTTGCTCATTGAGTAGCGGAGATTTAAATTCATTATTTTCAATTAACTCTAACAAAAAAGCATATTGTTTAAATGTATCCTTAGCCATTTCAGTATTCTGAGCAACTAAATTTATTTTCTTCAAATAAAATGCGGTTATTCCTAACCCTAAAATTAACCATCCTAACAACAAATAACCTGAACGTTCCATTGGAATAACCTCAAGAACACCTAAAGTCAATATAAGCACTGAAATAACACTATAAGCAATTGTAAACCAATAATGAAAAAGATTTAAAAACGGTTTGTAATCCTTAAGCCAATTTATAATTGATGTTGCAGAATGCTCTACCTCTACACCTTGGGAAACACCTGAATAATTTTGTCTCCATTTTGGTAACGATGCTAATTCTTGTATCGCTTTTTGTCTATTTTCAATATTAGAAATATCATTAGCAAGCAATTGCTGCGTCAACTTTTCCGTCCCTTCTTTTATGGTTGTTCTATTTATATATTGAAAGAAGGAACCTTTCCCAAATAAATCGATATCGAGACTAAAAAAATGCTTCGGATTTTGAAATTGAGAACCGTCTGGTCTCCCATCAAAATTCCCTTTGGCAATTTTTAATTCATCTTCATTTATTGTAATCAGCCGTTTGTGTAAATTTCTTTTCGACTTTAAATCTGTATATCTAGAAAGCAAAAAGAGAAAGAGCGCCATTCCTGCAACTCCAATCCCAACTGCAATTTTCCAATTTTGATAGGTAAAATAGATTCCTACTCCCGTAAGAATAAAAATAGAGAGTCTTAGTATACTATAAAGACTAAGTTGTTTAAATATACGCTTAGACTCAGCTTTATTAATTTCTAATTGTTCTGTATAAAAAGAATTTGGGTTTTGCATAATGCTAAATTAAAAAATCCCAAGATAAGACTTTACCTTGGGATTCTGTATTTTGTAATTCCTGCTTTAACAGGGATTTATTAACCTTTTAATGTTGCCGACAAATACTCACGATTCATACGTGCAATATTTTCTAAAGAGATACCTTTAGGACATTCTACTTCACAAGCTCCAGTATTGGTACAGTTACCAAAACCTTCTTCATCCATTTGTCTTACCATATTTAAAACTCGGTCAGTAGCTTCTACTTTACCTTGTGGTAATAATGCAAATTGAGACACTTTTGCTCCAACAAATAACATGGCGCTAGAATTTTTACAACTCGCTACACAAGCACCACATCCAATACAAGTAGCCGCTTCAAAAGCTTTATCTGCATCGTGTTTGTTTACAGGTATTGAGTTAGCATCAATAGTATTTCCAGAAGTGTTTACAGAAATAAAACCTCCTGCATGCTGAATACGATCAAAAGATGTTCTATCTACAATTAAATCTTTAATAACAGGAAAAGCGGTTGCTCTAAATGGCTCAATTGTAATTGTATCACCGTCTTTAAACATTCTCATGTGTAATTGACAAGTAGTAATACCACGATCTGGACCATGAGCTTCTCCATTAATGTATAAAGAACACATTCCACAAATTCCCTCACGACAATCATGATCAAAAGCAATTGGGCTTTCATCTTTATTAACTAACTGCTCGTTTAAAACATCTAGCATTTCTAGGAAAGACATGTCTGGAGAAATATCGTTGACTTTATAATCAACCATTTTTCCTTTATCACTAGCGTTTTTTTGACGCCAAATTTTTAGTGTTAAATTCATTGCTTTCTTATTTGTATGATCTTTGTTTTAATTCTATATCCTTGAACTCTAATTGTTCCTTGTGCAATACGGCATCACTTGGCTCTCCTTTATATTCCCAAGCTGCTACATAAGCAAAGTTTTCATCGTCACGTTTTGCTTCTCCTTTTTGCTCTCCATCTAACTCAACAGAATCTTCTCTAAAGTGTCCACCACAAGACTCTTCTCTGTTTAAAGCATCTTTAGCAAATAACTCTCCTAATTCTAAGAAGTCTGCCACACGACCAGCTTTTGCCAATTCTTCGTTGTATTCTTCGTTAGTTCCAGGCACTTTAACATCTTTCCAAAACTCTTCACGAAGTGCTTTAATTTCTGAAATAGCCTCTGTTAAACCTTTCACATTACGTGCCATTCCAACTTTGTTCCACATGATTTTTCCTAATTTCTTATGGAAATAATCTACAGAATGAGAACCGTTATTGTTAATTAAATGATCTATATTTTTTCTTACTTCAGCTTCAACTTCTTCAAATTCTTTGGTATCTGTAGAAATTGGTCCTGTTCTAATATCATTTGATAAATAATCGCCAATAGTATATGGTAATACAAAATAACCATCTGCTAAACCTTGCATTAAAGCCGAAGCCCCAAGTCTGTTTGCACCATGATCAGAGAAGTTAGCCTCTCCAATACAGTATAAACCAGGAACGGTTGTCATTAAGTTATAATCTACCCAAATACCTCCCATTGTATAATGTACCGCAGGATAAATCATCATTGGTGTATTGTATGGATCTTGATCTACAATCTTCTCATACATTTGGAATAAGTTTCCGTATTTATTTTTGATGACTTCTTGACCTAACTTCTTAACAAGCTCTGCATCATTTTCATCTAAACCTCTAACATGTGCCGTTTCTTTTCCGTAACGCTCTATTGCTGAAGCAAAATCTAAGAATACAGCTTCTCCTGTTGCATTAACACCATAACCAGCATCACAACGTTCTTTTGCTGCACGAGATGCAACATCACGAGGGACTAAGTTACCAAAGGCAGGATAACGACGCTCTAAGTAGTAATCGCGATCTTCTTCTGCTAAATCTTTTGGTTTTAATGTTCCTGCTTTAATTGCCTCTACATCTTTTTTATGTTTTGGCACCCAAATACGGCCATCGTTACGTAAAGACTCAGACATCAATGTTAATTTAGATTGATGGTCTCCAGAAACAGGAATACATGTTGGGTGAATTTGTGTGTAACAAGGGTTTGCAAAGAAAGCACCGCGTTTGTGAGCTTTCCAAGCAGCTGTTACATTACTTCCCATCGCATTAGTTGATAAGAAGAATACGTTACCATAACCACCAGTTCCCAGAACTACAGCGTGAGCTGAATGTCTTTCGATTTCACCAGTAATTAAGTTACGTGTTATAATACCTCGAGCTTTTCCATCAATTTTTACAATGTCAAGCATTTCATGACGGTTGTACATTTTGATTTTACCACGACCTATTTGACGATTCATGGCAGAATACGCTCCTAATAATAATTGTTGTCCTGTTTGTCCTGCAGCATAAAATGTACGTGATACTAATACACCACCAAACGAACGGTTATCTAATAAGCCACCATATTCACGTGCAAAAGGCACACCTTGAGCAACACATTGGTCAATAATATTTGCCGAAACCTCAGCCAAACGATATACGTTAGCTTCACGCGAACGATAATCCCCCCCTTTTACAGTATCGTAAAATAATCTGTATGTTGAATCACCATCTCCTTGGTAGTTTTTTGCGGCATTTATTCCACCTTGAGCTGCAATAGAGTGTGCACGCCTAGGTGAATCTTGAAAACAAAATGCTTTTACATTATATCCTAGCTCTGCTAAAGTCGCAGCAGCAGATCCTCCAGCTAAACCTGTACCAACAATAATAACGTCTATGTTACGCTTGTTTGCAGGATTAACTAAATTTATGTGATTTTTATAATCTGTCCATTTATCTTTAATTGGACCTTTTGGTATTTTTGAGTCTAAAGCCATATTAAGCTATTTTTTAGTGTCCTGTTAAATGATGAAACAATGCAATGAAAATAAATCCTAAAGGAATACCTATAGCATAAATTTTACTGAAAGTCTTTAAGCCTTTTGTGTACTTATTATTTGCTCCAACTGATTGAAATGCCGAATTGAATCCATGTAATAAGTGCAAGGCTAAGAATACAAATGCTACAACATATGCTCCTACCCTAAGTGGACTATGAAATTTTTCAACTAATTCATGAAAATACCTATACTCACCATTGTGCATACCAGACATATCACCAACAATATATTTTGTGTTTATTTCTGGAATCCAAAAATCAATAAAGTGAAGTACTATAAACGCTAAAATTGCTAAACCGCTCCAAATCATATTCCTACTCATCCAAGTAGAATTTGCTGCTCCATTATTTTTAGCATAAGTAATTTGTCTTGCCTTATTGTTTTTAATTTCTAATACAAATCCCATTACAAAATGGAAAATAACACCAAAAATTAATACAGGCTGCATCACATATTGAATTACCCAAAACGTCCCCATATAATGCGATACTTCGTTAAAAGTGTCTGCGCTAAATACAGATAATAAGTTAATTGCAAAATGTTGTAATAAGAAAATCATTAGGAAGAGTGCCGAAAGTGCCATGGCAAATTTTCTTCCAATCGAAGAATTTAAAATTCCGCTCATTGTATATGTAGTTGATTATTTGTCTAACAAAGATACAGCACAATTAACTTTCTCCCAACTACGCTGAGAGATAATTAATTTATTTAGAATGAATTTAATCTAGTTACACTAAATATTTTTGACTTAACTTAATAATTACTAGTTGCTGAGAAAAAAAAACTCAAAATAAAAAAAACACAGATTGAAACTTCATAAATGTCTCTTAAAATTTATCAGATTATAAGCTTTACCTTTTGCTAGCGGTTTTGTTTGTTTATTTTTGGATAATCAAGGAAAAACAATCAAATGTCAGCTTGAGTATTGTTGGCCTTAAAATATATTTTAAGCCAAAACAGCTCACAAAGCACGTTAAAAACCTCTGTTTATATTTTTCAAAAGAGCGTTACAACAACACTCAATATGACAATTTTTAAAACTATTCTCTATTATGAAATACGATTTAATCGACAAGCAACTTTTTATAAAAAACCGCAAAAACTTTACGGCTCAAATG
Organism: Winogradskyella sp. ECml5-4; assembly: GCF_036903175.1. Lineage (NCBI taxonomy): Bacteria > Pseudomonadati > Bacteroidota > Flavobacteriia > Flavobacteriales > Flavobacteriaceae > Winogradskyella > Winogradskyella sp. ECml5-4. Next base: position 268,998 of record NZ_JAYJLF010000006.1, read on the forward strand.
AAGCCAAACAGTTTAGCTGTTTTTAACTCTAACGACATTTATCCAATAAGCGCAGATAGCACTTTACCTTTTGCACAACATCGCGATATTTTTTACTTAAGCGGAGTAGACCAAGAAGAAAGTATCTTAGTTTTATTTCCAGATTGCCCAAAAGAAAACCATCGTGAAATTTTATTCTTAAAAGAAACTAACGAGCATATTGCTGTTTGGGAAGGTGAAAAACTCACTAAAGAAAAAGCATTTGAAACTTCTGGCATTACAACCGTATATTGGTTACAAGACATGGAGAAAGTAATGTTTGAATTAATGACGCAATGCGACACCATTTACATTAATACCAACGAACATTACAGAGCGAATGTAGAAACGGAAACCCGAGAGGATCGTTTTACCAAATGGTTAAAGGATAAATATCCTGCGCATAGTGTAGCAAAAAGTAATCCTATTTTACAACGCTTACGTTCTGTAAAAGACCAAATAGAATTAGATTTAATTCAGCAAGCTTGTAATATTACCGAAAAAGGATTTAGACGTGTTTTAAAATTTACAAAACCTGGTGTTTGGGAATATAATTTAGAAGCAGAGTTTATGCACGAATTCCTAAACAACCGCTCTAAAGGATTTTCATACACACCTATTATTGGATCAGGAAATAATGCTAACGTTTTACACTATATCGAAAACAACCAACAATGTAAAGCTGGTGATTTAATTTTAATTGATGCCGGAGCAGAATACGCAAACTACTCTAGTGATATGACGCGTACAATTCCAGTTTCTGGTAAATTTAACGATAGACAAAAAGCGGTTTACAATGCCGTAAACAGAGTTAAAAATGAAGCCACTAAAATGCTTGTCCCAGGCACACTATGGGAACAATACCATATTGAAGTTGGTAAACTCATGACTTCAGAACTTTTAGGTTTAGGCCTTTTAGACAAAGCTGACGTACAAAACGAAAATAAAGATTGGCCAGCTTATAAAAAGTATTTTATGCACGGTACATCTCACCACATGGGCTTAGACACACATGATTATGGGATTTTAACTGAACCAATGCAAGCTAACATGGTGTTTACGGTTGAACCAGGAATTTATATTCCAGATGAAGGATTTGGCATTCGATTAGAAGATGATGTTGTAATTCAGGAGAAGGGTGAACCTTTCAACTTAATGCGCAATATTCCTATTGAAGTAGAAGAGATTGAAGATATTATGAATTCGTAAACTCAAAAACTAGAAAACAAAACCTACAAGTTAAAACAGCTTGTAGGTTTTTTTTATTCCTCTATGTTAAGCTTCAAAAACAAACAGACGCTCAACACTTGTTTTAGGCGCTAAATTTTCAGCATGCCAAGAAAATGTTGTTTTTGCCGGCATTTCCCAAACAGATTTAAAATCTTTTGGAGCATTATATTCACTTACAAAAACCTGATGACCGGCCTTACTTTGCTGCCTACACCATTCCCAAAATTGTTCGTGATTAAAATCATCCCTATATTTTGTTGTGGAGGCATAAGGCGGATCACAATACACAATACTTTGTTTTGGAATATCTAATTCTAAATACGATTTACACGACAAAACAACTCCTTCAAGATTTGGAATTTGTTTTGTAATATTTCTATAATGTTCTCCCCAATAATCACGCTTACCTTGCTTATCTCTTCGGTATCCAGAAAACCATTTTCCACCAAAAGAATTAAAACCAACATAACCAACCAAATGTTTGGGATATTGATCTTGATGCGCTCTAATTTTACGATAATCTTCTTCAGTCACCGATTTTGGAGGGTCCCAATTATCATAAATTAAAGCTTGCCACATCGCCATTAATTCTTCATGTTGGTCGTTAGCAATTCTCACACCTGTAACCTTATCAATCATATTCATACCTCCAGCAAACGGCTCAACATAAACTTGCTCAGGAACTCTGTTTTTAAGAAGTATTGGTAATAAATATTTGGCAAAACGCGCCTTGCTTCCCATGTATTTCATGGACTAATCATTGTTTTTTAAGTTCTAAATCATGAAAATCAAAACTAAAATCAGTAATAGGAGCTATGTACTTCATAGATGCAGAAACAGCATCTCCTTTTTCATTAAAGGTAAATTGTACATAGACATCTGCGTCATAACTTCTATCATGCCATTTAGCAACAAACGTAGTGGCATTTAATGGTAATAATTCTCCAAAAAGTCTAGACGAACGCTTACTCTTTATAGTATACCCTTTTTTTACTTCATGCAAAATATCAATATCACCAAACCAATCGTCTGTATACGTTCCAACAATTTGTTCTGGTTTTGGCAATGTTTTTAGCTTTTTCGCCTTTTCAACTTTAGAATAAACAGCGTTTTTTATACTGTCGTTATACTTAATATAATCTGCATTTCTTTTGCCATATTTTTCTAACCAATTTCTGTTTTCATATCCTAAATAAGAATCTTTAATTGTGTTAGTAATAGTACTAAAAGCAGAACCATTCATTTGATTGGTTAACACCACAATTCCCAAATCTAAATCCGGAATCATAGTAAATTGTGTAACTGTCCCTAATAAACCTCCTGTATGATAAACTTGTTTATATCCACCTTTAACATCTGAAACAAACCAACCTAAACCATACCCCTTAAAGTTAGAATTATAAGAATCATTAGGATTTACATTTAAAGGAGTCTGTAATTGCCAAAGTTCATGAAACTGTTTTTCACTTAATAGACGTTCGCCATTCTTGGTAACAGCATTATTCATTAAAAATTCTGCCCAAGCCAACATATCTGGAACATTACTAACAATACCTCCTGCTGGATTTGCTATTTCACTCCAGTCATGTGGAATTTGAATAACCTCACCCTCAGTCATTGTATGCGCATCAATAATATTCGATTTATCTGTCACACGATTGTAAGATGCTTTACTATGCGTCATTCCAACCGGTTGCAATATTTTAGTTTCAATAAACGCTTCCCACGACAACCCACTTACACGCTTTAAAACTTCACCTGCAATAATGAACATATTATTATTGTACTGAAACTCACTTCTAAACGAGCTTTCTGGCTCCAAATAGCGCACATTCGCAATCACATCATCCACACTAAAATTATTACCTTCAGGAAAAAACATTAAATCTCCTGCTCCTAATCCTAAACCACTGCGATGTGTTACTAAGTCTCTCACTGTAAATTCTTGAGTCACCCAAGCATCATGCAACTGAAATTCAGGAATGTGCTGGCGTACCTTATCGTCCCAATTTAATTTACCAGCATCAACCATCATAGCCAAAGCAAAACAGGTAAACCCTTTACTATTTGAAGCAACACCAACTAAAGTTTCGTCGTTCATCGCTTTTTTATTCACTAATGAACGAAGCCCATGACCTTTAGAATATACAATTTCTCCATCCTTATAAATACCCACAGAAATTCCAGGTACATCAAAAGTGGTTAAAGTTTCTTTTATGAGCTTATCGAGTTGTTGCTCTTTAATTTGAGCGTTTAATAAAAGCGCTGTAAAACATAAAACTGAGGCAAAAAATTGTTTTAAAAACATGAAATATTGAATTTAGTTTTGAATGTTTCCAAAGATACTAAAATGTTATAATGAATAATGGCATTGCATACTTTCAAAATATATCTTTGTAATCATGAATATAGATTACAAAAACAGCAAGATTTACTACAGCATTGAAGGCAAAGGTGACCCCATCATTTTGCTACACGGATTTCTTGAAACTGTTGCCATGTGGAATGATATAACTCCAGAGTTATCAAAAACACATCAAGTTATAGGTATTGATTTACTTGGCCACGGACAAACGGATTGTTTGGGCTATATACATACTATGGAGGATATGGCAGAAGCGGTTATTGCGGTTTTAAAACATCACAATATTAAGAACGCAAATTTCATTGGACATTCTATGGGAGGCTATGTGGCTTTAGCACTTGCAGAGAAACAACCCGAATTAGTTAAAGGCTTATGCTTAATGAATTCTACGTTTGAAGCAGATGATGATGAAAAAAAACTATTACGAACACGAGCCAATGCCATGGCTAAAACAAATTTTCAAAATTTAGTACGCATGTCTTTTGTAAATCTATTTGCCCCTGAAAGCAAACTTAAATTTAAAAATAAGTTTAACAACGCTTTACAAATTGCTTTACAAACTCCGGTTCAAGGCTACATCGCTGCCTCAGAAGGCATGAAACTTAGACCCAATCGTTTTGAAGTTTTAAAAAACCTCAAAGCGAACAAATTAATTATTATTGGCAAAAAAGACGGCTTAATAGACGGTGAGCAGCTTATTAATAAAATTACAGGTACAGATATTGAGTATATAGAATTTTCAGAAGGACATATGAGTCATATTGAAAATAAATCAGAATTAACTTACAATTTAATACACTTTGTCGAAAAATAAACCACTTAAACGTTTTGTTTGTCTTTTTTTTCTAAACTTGTATCATAGATTCAAAAATAAATTGTAAAACAAACCTGTATGAAACCTACTAAACTATACTGTGATTTATTTGGCCATAACTATCAAATAAGTAAAAAAGTAACCAATCATGTAAAAGAGTACACTTGTAAGTGCTGTAAAAAACAGTTAACAACAAACAGCAATGGAAGACTTACAGAATTAACAGCCAAACGTCAAGAAATAAATTCGGCACTAGAACGCATTTACAACAACAGAACGATGCGTTTAAAGCAAAAAATGCTCAGTTCATCGATTTGTTAATTGTTAATAACTTCTTCGTAACTAATTTTCTTATATTACAGTCCTTTACGAGATTACTAATCCCTATAAGAAAACTAGTTAATGAAAAACGTTTATTGCTCATTATTTGGTCATGACTACAAGGTCTCCAAAGAAGTGACTTACCATGTAAAAGAATACAAGTGCAAAAATTGTAAATCTGAAATGACCATTGATGGTAATGGAAAATTTATTCCTTTAACACCTAAGTTCAAAGAAATTAATTCTGTATTACATCGTGTACATACAAAACGCTTAGAAAAAAGCCAACGTTTTTTTATTCTTGATTTTTAAGAGCATTCCAACCTTTAGCAATTATCTGAATCTTTTCATCTGCTCTAGTTACCAAATGCATTCCTCTATCTTCTTCTGTTATATAACCTATAACCGTTAAGTTTGGATTACCTTTTATTTTAGGGAAATCTTCTTGGGAAATTGTCATTAATAATTCATAATCCTCACCACCATTTAAAGCAATAGTTGTGCTATCTAAATTGAATTCTTCACAAGTAGAAATCACCTGAGGATCTAATGGTATTTTTGTTTCATAAATATCTGCACCAACCTTACTTTGCTTACATAAATGAATGATTTCAGATGAAATTCCATCACTAACATCAATCATGCTCGTTGGTTTTACACCTAACTCCTTCAATAATTCAACTACATCCTTACGAGCTTCTGGTTTTAACTGACGCTCAATAATGTACGTATACATAGATAAATCGGGCTGATTATTAGGATTAACTTTAAAGACTTCTTTTTCACGCTCTAAAACCTGCAATCCCATAAAAGCGCCACCAACATCACCTGTTACCACAATTAAATCATTTGGTTTTGCTCCAGATCTTAAAACTTCATTACCTTTTTCAACCTCACCAATTGCAGTTACCGAAATAATTAATCCAGATGTGGAAGAAGTTGTATCTCCGCCAACGACATCGACATTATAAAATTTTGCCGCTAATGTAATTCCTGCATATAATTCTTCTAGTGCCTCTAAAGGAAAACGATTAGACACAGCAATAGAAACTGTAACCTGCGTTGCCATAGCATTCATGGCATAAATATCTGAAAGGTTAACAACTATTGCTTTATAACCTAAATGCTTTAATGGAGCATAGCTTAAATCAAAATGTACTCCTTCAACCAATAAATCTGTTGAAACAACAATTTGCTTTTTTCCAAAATTTAGAACAGCAGCATCGTCGCCAACACCTTTGATGGTTGATTTCTGACTCACTTTAAAGTGATCTGTTAAATGCTCAATAAGTTTAAATTCTCCTAATTCACTTAAAGGAGTTCGCTGTGGGTTCTTATCTTCAATCATAATGCAAAAATATTATGCTTTTCTGACATAGAAGTACATTATACTAAATGAATTTTATTTCAACACTAAAAATTCCTTAAATTGCTAAAAAAAGATTATGAAATTTAACACTTGGGCTTTTATGGCTTCTGCATTATTTATGCTAACCAATTGCTCTAACGACGACACTACCAGAACAAGCGACCCTGTTACTGAAGCCCAATTTCCTTGCGTCAATGGAATGGCTGGCGCCTACCCTTGCGACGGTTTTGATTTAATGAGCCATATTTCTGTTGAAGAATTAGGAGGCGTTGGTGCCGAAGGCAATGATTCTTGGGGCTGGACAGACCCAGAAACAGGCAAAGAATACGCCTTAATTGGCACTACAACGAGTTCTGCTTTTGTTGATATGTCAGATCCTGCAAATCCCATCTTATTAGGAAGACTACCAACAGCTACCACCAATAGTCTATGGCGCGATATTAAAGTTTATAACAACCATGCTTTTATAGTAAGCGAAGCAGCAGGTCATGGCATGCAAGTCTTTGATTTAACACGCCTTAGAAATGTAGAAAACCCTCCGCAAACCTTCACTGCAGATGCTAATTATAATGAATTTGGAAACGCACATAATATTGTAATTAATGAAGATAGTGGTTTTGCATATATTGTTGGATCCAATACATTTAATGGAGGACCACATTTTGTAAATATTCAAAACCCATCAAACCCTACAGCAGCGGGAGGACATGCAGATGATTCTTACTCTCACGACGCTCAAGTAGTTACTTATAACGGACCAGATACAGATTACACAGGCAAAGAAATACTAATAGGCAGCAATGAAAATGAAGTCGTTATTGTAGATGTAACAGATAAAAATGCCCCAACACAAATATCAACCATAGATTACAGCAACATAGGCTACACACATCAAGGTTGGTTTACGGAAGATATGACCTATTTTATATTAGGTGACGAATTAGATGAAATTAATTTTGGTTCAAACTCTAGAACTTTAGTCTTCGATTTTACAGATCTTGACAACCCGACTTTTCACATGGAATATTTAGGCCCAACAGCTGCTATAGACCATAATGTTTACGTGATTGACAACACCTTATATATTGCTAATTATTCCGCAGGTATTAGAGCTGTTGATATCTCTAATATTAATTCGGGAATAATGGTTGAAACAGGATATATAGATACATTTCCTACAAATAACAATACAGCATTTAATGGTGCCTGGAATATCTATCCTTTTTTTGCAAGCGGAAATATTGTAGTAAGCGATATTGAAGGAGGCTTATTTATAGTTAGACTCACAGAATAAAATGCTACCTAAACCTAAATTCTTTATATTTTACATCTTAATTCTTCTCATTTTAGAGAGTTGCAGCAAGGATAATGCTATTACATTAACTCCCACTGTTAATGTGAGTTTTATCAAAACCTTAGGAGGCACAAAAAACGATAGCGGACAATCTGTTGTTGCCACTACTGACGGTGGCTATGCCATACTAGGATTTACCCAAAGCACGAATGGAGACATTACTGATAAAACCAATGAAAGTTTTGATTTTTGGGTATTAAAATACAATGCTTCGGGAGATTTACAATGGCAAAAAACATTTGGAGGCTCTGCAGATGAACGCGGGAGTTCAATCATACAAACTCAAGATGGTGGTTATGCTATTTTAGGCTTTAGTTTTAGTAACGATGGAGACCTTAATAACAACTCAGGATTACAAGATTACTGGTTAGCAAAACTAGATGCTAACGGCAATTTATCTTGGCAAAAATCATTTGGATTTCAAGGAGCCGATTCAGGAATTTCAGTTATTCAAACCAATGATCAAGGCTATTTGCTTACTGGAATTTTAGACGTTACTGCTTCTGGCGGTGAAGGAAACACCTCTAGAAACACAAACAGACATGCTGGTGGAGATTATTGGGCAATAAAACTAAACACAACAGGCACAATAGAATGGAGTCAATACTTTGGCGGCAACTTTACAGACACACCTAATGGTGTTATTCAAACCGAAGATAATGGATTTATAATAGTAGGAAGCTCGGATAGTGACGATACCGACATTTCTAATAACATTGGCACTTACGATTTTTGGATTGTAAAAATTTCAGCAGTAGGTAATTTGGCTTGGGAAAAATCTTTTGGCGGCACTCAAATTGACGAAGCCAGAGCCATAACTTCAACTAATGATGGCAATTATTTAATTGCTGGCGACACAAGAAGCTATGACAATGATATCTCTAACAATAAAGGAGCTGCAGATTTATGGTTAATCAAAATATCACCAGAAGGCAACTTACTTTGGGAAAAAACAATAGGAGGTTCAAGTTTTGACGTGGCCCGTTCTATTGTTAAATCTCAAAATAACGGTTTTATTTTAGCTGGAAGTTCTCGAAGTAATGATTTAGATGTTTCTGAAAACAAAGGACAAAACGATGCTTGGATTTTAAAAGTAGATAACAACGGTAATTTGCAATGGGAAACTACTATTGGCGGTTCAAATATAGATTTTGCTTATAGTGTTGCAGAACTTAATGACGGCTCAACTATTGCCGTAGGAGATAGCACAAGCAATGATGGAGATATTATAGAAAATAAAGGATTCACAGATTTATTAATTGTAAAAATTGATTAAATAATGACAACAGCAATACCTATGAAAAAGATTTTAACTCTTACCCTAATTATACTTTTGAGTTTCACCTCCTGTAGCGAAGACAATGATGATAATTTAAGTCCGCAATCAATAGCTACATTCAATTTTACGCATAACTGGGACGGGACTTTAATCACTAATGCAAATTTTAACAGCATTGAATACACTAATGCCAAAGGAAACCTGTTAAGCATTGAAAGATTGCGCTATATAATCTCAGATATTACGTTTACATCCAGCACCAACGAAAGCATCGTTTTAGACAACTACAATTTAGTCGATGTCACAAATAATAGCGGTTTAAGCTATACAACCGAAATACCTACTGGCTCATATAATGTTTCATTCACATTTGGATTGGATAACGAAGACAACACTGAAAATTATCTCGATTTAAATTCGGCATCATTCAATGTACCAGATATGATAGGAGGCGGTTATCATTACATGCAATTTGATGGTAAATTTATCAACACCTCTAATGAAGAACAAGGATTCAATTACCACGCTATTAGAGCAGTTGATAACGCTGGTACAAACCCAACATTTCCGCAAGACACATTCTTTTCAGTAGATTTAGGCACCATAACTATTTCGGCAAATACCGAAATTGAAGTACAAATGAATATTGCAGAATGGTTTAAAAACCCGAATCTTTGGGATTTGAATGTATTTAACCAAATGCTCATGCCCAATTCTACAGCACAAATAATGATGTTTGATAACGGACAGAGTGTTTTTAGTTTAGGAACAGTAAGTCAATAAGTCACAGTTTTATGCAAAAAAGGCTCTACTTAATATCAGCATTAATTCTCACATGTCTAAGCTGCTCCAGTGATGATACAACAAGTTATGAACCAGTACCTCAACCTTTAACTATTCCACAAATATTTTCGGACCATATTATCCCACCTATTATCCCAACCAATAATCCACAAACAGTTGAAGGAGTTGCATTAGGAAAAAAATTATTTTTCGATACTATTTTATCTTCAAATGGCACACAAGCTTGCGCCAGCTGTCATGCACCACAAAATGCTTTTACAGATAACACAGCAACAAGTGTAGGTATAGATGGTGTTTTTGGTACTCGTAATGCTATGCCTTTATTTAATTTAGCTTGGAATTACAACGAACGTTTTAATTGGGACGGCACCGCTCTAAGCATAGAAAGACAAGCCGAAGAACCTGTAGAAAATCCAATAGAACTTCATAGCAATTGGGACAATGTTGTCTCAAGATTACAAGCACATCCTGAATATCCAGAACTTTTTAGATTGGCTTTTAAAACAACAACCATAACCAAAGAACTAACCACTAAAGCAATTGCTCAATTTGAACGCACCTTAATTTCTGCAAATTCAAAATTTGATAATTACACTTTGGGCAATGCCACTTTAACAGCTCAAGAATTAAACGGCTTAGATGTTTTTTTAAGAGAAGATAAGGGAGATTGCTTTCATTGCCATGGCAACCCTAGCAACCCATTATGGACAGATAACTTATTCCATAACAATGGTTTAGATGCCACTTTTACAGACTTAGGTTTAGGAACCGTTACAGGAGATCCAAATGACAACGGAAAATTTAAATCACCCTCACTACGTAATTTAGCTTTTACAGCACCTTATATGCACGATGGTAGATTTAGCACGCTAGATGAAGTAATAAATCACTACAGTGAAGGACTTCAAAATTCGGCAACTATAGACCCATTAATGAAACAAATTACCCAAGGAGGAGTTCAGCTTACAGATGAAGATAAAGCCGATTTAAAAGCCTTCTTATTGACACTTTCAGATGCTTCATTTATTACTAACCCCTTGTATCAGAATTAATTTCACCTTTCGAAATTACAATTTTTATGTATTTCATCGAAAAATCAGGTATTTTAACTTAAATTGAATATGGTTTTATAAATTGGTCATCCCTAAGTCTATATTAAGTATGAAACCTAAACCAACAGAAACCTTACCGTGTTCCGTTTTTGGTCATAATTATGTAAGATCAAAAACCAATTTAGATCACTCTATTGAAATGACTTGTTCGCACTGCGATGTAGTTGTGGTTACAGATGTTCACGGAAATTTTGAAAACCATACGTTTTCTAACACCCAAATTAAAGATACGCTACAAGAGTTATATCGTCTTACAAAACGTATCACAAAAACAAAAGTAGCCTTCTAATTGCACTTTTGTTACACATTTGCATTGATAGCCAAATCTTATCAAACCATATGCTAATATAATGTTAGTACCTATGGTAAAACCTTTGTTATATCGTATATTTGCATTCTATTTAGAACTAATCTAGTTAAACGATATGATTAAAGTCTCAGATCAGGCAAAAAAGAAAGTCATGGAACTCATGACTGATGACGGCTTCAACCCAAGCACAGACTATGTTAGAGTTGGTGTAAAAAGTGGTGGCTGCTCTGGTTTATCTTACGAGTTAAAGTTTGATAAATCCCAAGTAGAAGACGATAAAGTCTTTGAAGATAATGACATTAAAATTATTGTAGACAAAAAGAGCTTTCTATACCTTATTGGTACAACTTTAGAATATTCTGGTGGATTAAACGGAACTGGTTTCGTATTTAACAATCCTAATGCTAACCGAACTTGCGGTTGTGGTGAATCTTTTTCACTTTAAAAAACTAAAACACACATGTCAAAATATACAGAAGACGATCTTAGAGAAGAATTAAAAACCAAAGAGTATGAATATGGTTTTTATACAGATATTGAATCTGAAACATTTCCTATTGGATTAAATGAAGACATCGTTCGCGCTATTTCAAAGAAAAAAGAAGAGCCAGAATGGATGACAGAATGGAGACTTGAAGCTTTTAAAGCTTGGAAGGAAATGACTGAGCCAGAATGGGCAAATGTACATTACCAAAAACCCGATTTTCAATCTATTGCATATTATTCGGCACCTGTTGCTGTAGATCCTAATAAAACATTAGACGATGTAGATCCGGATCTTTTAGCAATGTATAAAAAGCTAGGAATATCTGTTGATGAACAAAAAAAGATGAACAATGTTGCTATGGATATTGTTGTAGATTCTGTTTCTGTTGCAACAACATTTAAAAAGACCTTAGGTGAAAAAGGCATCATCTTTATGAGCATATCTGAAGCCATAAAGGAGCATCCTGAATTAGTAAAGAAATACCTTGGTACTGTTGTACCTCAGAAAGATAATTTTTATGCAGCACTAAATAGCGCTGTATTTAGCGATGGATCATTCTGTTATATTCCAAAAGGCGTTCGTTGCCCAATGGAATTATCTACCTATTTTAGAATTAATCAGGCAGGAACTGGACAATTTGAAAGAACCTTAGTCATTGCAGACGAAGGAAGTTACGTATCGTATTTAGAAGGTTGTACAGCACCAAGTAGAGACGAAAACCAATTGCACGCTGCCGTTGTAGAATTAATTGCACTAGATGATGCCGAAATAAAATATTCAACAGTACAAAACTGGTTCCCAGGAACTGCTGAAGGAAAAGGCGGTGTTTACAATTTCGTAACTAAAAGAGGCCTTTGTGAGAAAAACGCTAAAATCTCTTGGACACAAGTTGAAACAGGTTCTGCTGTAACTTGGAAATACCCAAGTTGTGTATTAAAAGGAGATAATTCTGTAGGCGAATTTTACTCTATCGCAGTAACAAATAATTATCAGCAAGCAGATACTGGTACCAAAATGATTCATTTAGGTAAAAACACAAAATCAACGATTATATCTAAAGGAATTTCTGCTGGTAAATCTCAAAACTCATATCGTGGACTAGTACAGGTTGGGTCTCGTGCAGATAATGCACGTAATTTTTCTCAATGTGACAGTTTATTAATGGGAAATGAATGTGGCGCACACACCTTCCCATATATAGAAGCAAAAAACAAAAGTGCCATGATTGAGCACGAAGCCACCACAAGTAAAATTGGAGAAGACCAAATATTTTACTGTAACCAAAGAGGTATTGATACCGAAAAAGCCATTGCCCTAATAGTAAATGGTTTTAGTAAAGAAGTCTTAAATAAATTACCAATGGAATTTGCTGTGGAAGCTCAAAAACTATTAGAAATAAGTTTAGAAGGTTCTGTAGGATAATTAAAATAATATGTCATCACACTCTGAGTACTGATAAAATGCTTAGAGTATAAAATTTTCGAAATGAAAAAAATCAATCTTATCATTATTTTAGCTTTAGTAATGTTCGCTTGTAAAAACGAAACAAAACAAGCTGTTGACTTAGAAGAAAATCGTTCAAAATCTTACGACCAAAACGATGGATTTATAACCCTTAAAGGCGACTTCGTCTATTATGCAGATGCAGCTGTTTTACAAACACCATCAGAAATTTACGGTGTCGTTATCGATGAAAACTTACAGCTTTTAGAGAACCAAGTAAAGCCATTTAAAAAAGAAGCTACTGATATGGTTCCGGTTACCGTACGTGTTAGAAAATTTGAAAAACCTAAAGACGAAGAAGGCTGGCAATACAGAGTAGAAATAAAAGAAATATTAAAGGTAGATACACCTAATCCAGAATCAAAAGACGTTATAAAATTAGCAAATTAAGACTATGTTAAAGATTAATAACTTGCACGCAAGTATAGAAGACAAAGCCATATTAAAAGGTATAAATTTAGAAGTTAAAGCAGGAGAAGTTCACGCTATAATGGGTCCTAATGGCTCAGGTAAAAGTACTTTAGCTTCTGTAATTGCTGGTAAAGAAGAGTACGAAGTTACCGAAGGTAACATTTTACTAGACAATGAAGATATAGAAGAATTAGCCGCCGAAGAACGTGCTCATAAAGGGGTGTTTTTATCATTTCAATACCCTGTTGAAATTCCTGGAGTTAGTGTCACTAACTTTATGAAAACAGCAATTAATGAGACACGTAAAGCTAAAGGCTTAGACGACATGCCTGCTAAAGACATGTTGAAAATGATTCGTGAAAAATCTGAGCTTTTAGAAATAGACCGTAAGTTCTTATCACGTTCTCTAAATGAAGGATTTTCTGGTGGAGAAAAGAAACGTAACGAGATTTTTCAAATGGCTATGTTAGAACCAAAATTAGCCATCTTAGACGAAACTGATTCTGGTCTAGATATCGATGCGCTTCGTATTGTTGCCAATGGTGTAAACAAATTAAAATCTAAAGACAACGCTGTTATTGTCATTACACACTACCAACGTTTATTAGATCATATTGTACCCGATTTTGTTCATGTTTTATACAATGGGAAAATTGTAAAATCTGGAGGAAAAGAATTAGCACACGAGCTAGAAGCTAAAGGTTACGATTGGATTAAAGAAGAGGTTAACGCTTAATTAGTGGACAGTGGTCAGCCACCAGTAAGTAGTAACTTACTCAAATGTGACCATTTGTAGCAAAAACATTAAATCAAGTATTAATTTCACAGTTATAGTTGCCATTGAGCGAACTGCCGACTGAGGACTTATTACTGAAGACTTAAAAAAATGAGTTTAAAAGAAAAATTAGTATCGTCATTTATGGCCTTTGAGGACACCGTTGATGTGCACTCGTCAATACATGACATTCGTACTGAAGCCATAAAGACTTTTGAAGCTGAAGGGTTTCCTACTAAACGATTAGAAAACTGGAAATACACATCCTTGAATTCGGTTTTAAAGCACGATTATAGCGTGTTTCCTAAACATGAAAACAAGCTAGAATTTAATGATGTAAAAAAATATTTTATTCACGAAATTGATGCTTATAAAATCATCTTTATCGATGGTAAATACGCATCGCATTTATCACAAACTACACATGACGGTTTAGATGTCTGCCTAATGTCTGCAGCCTTAACAAAACCAAAATATAAAGTTATTATTGATAATTATTTCAATAAAATTGCTGCAAAAGATAGTTTATCTTCCTTAAATACTGCCTTTTCAAGCGAAGGAGCGTATATTAATATCCCTAAGAATAAAGTCGTTGATAAGCCTATTCAGATCATTCATTTTTCAACAGGAAGTGAAGCTGCCGTAATGTTACAACCTCGTAACTTAATTGTAGTAAACGAAAACGCACATGTTCAAATCATAGAACGTCATCAGAGTTTAACAGACAATCCTGTTTTAACAAATTCTGTTACGGAGATTTTCACAAACAAACGTGCTATTGTAGATTATTACAAGATTCAAAACGATAAAGAAAACGCCTCTTTAATAGACAATACATTTGTTAATCAAAAACAAGAGAGTTTAGCCAAAGTACATACCTTTTCTTTTGGCGGAAAATTAACTAGAAACAATCTTAACTTTTACCAAAACGGTGAACGTATTGATTCTACCATGAAAGGTATCACCATCATTGGTAACAAACAACATGTAGACCACAACACATTAGTGCATCATATTGAACCAAATTGTGAAAGTCACCAAGATTATAAAGGTATTTTTAACGATAGCTCAACAGGAGTTTTTAATGGTAAAGTTGTTGTTGAAAAACTAGCGCAAAAAACCAATGCATTCCAAGCCAACAACAATGTTTTAATGAGCGACAAGGCTACCATCAACACTAAACCTCAACTTGAGATTTTTGCAGATGACGTAAAATGTTCTCACGGTTGTACAATTGGTCAATTAGATGAAAGCGCTATGTTTTATTTACGCTCTAGAGGAATTCCGGAAAAAGAAGCAAGAGCATTGCTAATGTTTGCTTTTAGTAACAACGTTATGGATTCAGTTAAAATACCTGAACTTAAAAATAGAATTACTAAGATTATCGCTAAGAAATTAGGTGTAAATATTGGGTTTGACTTATAAGTTTTACCAAAAAAATATAATGTAAAAAAGGATTGCTATTTAGCGATCCTTTTCTTTTTTAAATACAATCTCTTTTACAGTGCCATCACAAGATAAAAGCATACCTGTAATGGTGTCATTTTTACCTTTTATAAAATGATAAAGCGTTCTATCATTATTTCCAAATTGATTTAACTGAACAGGATGTAAATTTACGTTTTCCTTTTCTGCATAAGTTAATTTAAGCATTGCGTCTTCTTCAAAAAAACGATAAACAACATCCAATTCTTCAGAATAAAAATTACCTACAAAATCTGAGACTTCAACAGATTCAGCATCAATAAAGTTAGCCTGTTCAAAATAAAATGGTGTTCCACCAAATGAAATAATCATATCGTGAGATACTGAAGGTGTAAAATCGTATTTCACATTTTGGCTTTGCGTTCTATGAAATTTATTTTCGTCATATTGCACAAGAGCTGCAGCAGTTCTTCCCATAGAGCCAACTGATTTTAGCGTGTCATTTTCTACAAATATTTTCATAGTCATATCACTATTAATTTCTTTGTATTCGCCAATAAATTCTTTAAAATTTTGTGCCTTGAATACCATTTCCTCTTCCTTTTCATTTTTAATTCTTTCGCCATTTTTCATCAAAATATCTAAAATTTGATACGCTATTCTTGGAGCATCTATCCCTTGTGAATTAGTTAGAACTATAATGCCTATTTGCTTTTCTGGAACTGTAATTAATTGTGAACGTCCACCAAAACCAAATCCGCTGTGATTTATAGTTTCATAACCTTTATAATTATCTAACATTAATCCACGTGCATATTTCGCTTTCTTGCCTGAAATTAGTGTTTCAGTCGTTTTTAAAAATTCCGCTAAAGATTTAAATTCTAAAATCTGGTCATTCAGCATTTGCATCCAAATAGCCATATCATTTACTGAAGAACCCATGCTTCCTGCACCATAACTCAATTGGTCATTTGTATAAAACCTATAACCATCTCGATGTTTTTGATAACCAACCGCTTTATTACTAATGGGTTTTCCATGTTCAACTCTTACAAAAGTTGAATTCATTTTTAAAGGATTCAAAATTTTCTCTTTCAAATACTCATTCAGGTTTTGCCCTGAAATACGCTCAATAATAATAGCCAATAAATTATAATTGGTATTAGAATAGCTCACTTTTTCGCCAACTAAATGGTTTAAATTTTTCTGTTTAATGGCTAAATCTAAAACCGTATTATTATCGTAATAATGAGTATCATAATCAAAACCTGCCAAGTACATTAATGTCATATAATTACGAATACCACTCGTGTGGTTCAGTAAATGTTTTATTCTAATGGTTTCTTCGTACTCTGGAAATTCTGGCAAATACATTCTAATATCATCCTCTAAACTGATTTCACCATCATTTGCCAAAGCCCAAATAGCCGAAGCTGTAAATTGTTTTGCAATGGATGCTAAACTAAAAACGGTAGAATCAGAATTCTTAATGTTATAATCTAAACTAGAAAGCCCAAAACCTTTAGAATAGATTGATTTTCCTTTATTTATAACTTTTACACTCAATCCTGGCGTATCATTAGAAACATATGTTGCTAACAATTCATCAATTTTTTGATTTGCATTTGTTTGTGCTTTTGAACTTAAAAAGACAAATACACCAATCAATAAGCACGCGTTTCTTAAATTGAACATTGCTTATATTTTTGATAGAAATAGGTTGGAATCAGTCCGAAATTAAGAAAGAGAAAGCCAATAAAAACAATGATTCCTCTGTATGGCCAAGTTAAAAACTCGAACATAGCACCAATACCGAGAATAAAAAAAGTAATGAATCCGAGGATGTAAAATGATTTCTTCATGATAAAATGATTTAAGAAAATTTATGAATAGATTTTTTATAGCTCGCGTAAAAATGAACTGGTAGTATGACTAATACTGCAATGACAATAGCGCCAAGTAACCAAGCATTAGCATAAGGCCATTGCATCATTTGAAAAACCAAACTAACCACCAACAATAAAATCACCATAAATCCTGCAGAGAATTTCAACTTATTGAATGTCATAAGTTGCTTCGCAAACTTTTGATAATTGGTTTCTAATTGTAAATTCTGAAAACTAGAATACCCACCAAATTTCTGCAACGCTTGTTGATACAATGCATTAAAATCATTAGAATTTTGATGCTCTATATACGTACAGATATGGTCCAGTAAATCCTCTCTTAAATCTTTATTTTTAACACCATATAAGGTTAAATTATTTTCAATAAAAGTGATATGCTTTTCTGATAATTCCATGATTATATCGGTTTTGGATTAAAAATTAAATTTAAGGTCTCAATAAAATCATTGATTTCTTCAGTAACAGTCTCTAC
Organism: Winogradskyella sp. ECml5-4; assembly: GCF_036903175.1. Classification (NCBI taxonomy): domain Bacteria; kingdom Pseudomonadati; phylum Bacteroidota; class Flavobacteriia; order Flavobacteriales; family Flavobacteriaceae; genus Winogradskyella; species Winogradskyella sp. ECml5-4. The sequence continues at coordinate 286,954 of NZ_JAYJLF010000006.1, forward strand.
CATTTTCTTCCCTTCTTTAGTGACTTTATAATATTTCCGAACACGCTTACCAATAAAAACCTTTTCAGTTTCTAAAACCTTTTTTGCTTCAAGCTTATGTAAAATGGGATATAATGCACCTTCCGAAATATCTATTTTTCCTGAAGTCATCGTTTTCACTTCTTGTGTAATCTCGTAACCATACATTCTACCCTTTTCATTTATAAGTTTTAAAATGATAGGTTGCAATGTTCCTTTTGTTAATTCTTTACTATACATATCACAAATATACATTTTATATAAATGTATCCTAATAAAATGTGTATTAAATATTTTAATGACTAATTATAAGTTTTTCTTTAAGAACAATGCGTTGTATCTTTGTAACTAGGAATTAAGCCCATGTTAGACGTACAAAAAATAAGAAAAGACTTCCCCATTCTCAATAGAACGGTTAATGGGAAACCACTCATATATTTCGATAATGCTGCAACTTCGCAAACACCTCAGCAAGTCATTGATGTTATTGTAGATTATTACAGCAATTACAATGCAAATATTCATAGAGGCGTGCATAGTTTAAGCCAGGAAGCAACGGATGCTTACGAGCAAGCACGTATTAAGATTCAGAAACATTTTAATGCTAAACACAGTTACGAAATCATTTATACTGCTGGCACAACGCATAGTATTAATTTAGTTGCTAACGGATTTTCTTCACTCTTAAAAAAAGGAGATGAAATTATTGTTTCTGCTTTAGAGCACCACAGTAATATTGTGCCATGGCAAATGCTTTGTGAGCGTACAGGAGCGAGTTTAAAAGTCATTCCTATGAATGAAAATGGCGAATTAATTCTTTCGGACTATGATGCGCTTTTAAACGAACACACGAAATTGGTTTTTGTAAACCATATTTCAAATGCTCTTGGCACCATAAATCCTATTGAATCTATTATAGAAAAAGCACATGCTGTTGGCGCTGCTGTTTTAATTGATGGCGCACAATCTTGTCCGCATTTAAAACCAGACGTTCAAGCGTTAGATGTTGATTTCTATGTCTGTTCTGCCCACAAAATTTGTGGACCAACAGGAGTTGGTATGTTATACGGAAAGGAAGAATGGCTAAATAAATTACCACCTTACCAAGGAGGAGGCGAAATGATTGCAGAAGTGTCGTTCGAAAAAACGACTTATGCTGGACTACCTCATAAATTTGAAGCTGGTACACCAAACATCTGTGGAGGCATTGCTTTTGGAGCCGCTTTAGACTATATGAATAACATAGGCTTCGAAAATATTGCCAAATACGAAAATGAACTTTTAGACTACGGAACAGAACAGTTACTTAAAATTGAAGGTTTAAAAATTTACGGCACAGCAAAAGAGAAAACCTCTGTAATATCTTTTAATGTAGGCACTATTCATCCTTATGATATTGGAACCATTTTAGATAAAATGGGCATCGCAGTGCGTACAGGTCATCATTGCGCGCAACCTATTATGGATTTTTATAAAATTCCAGGTACCATAAGAGCTTCTTTTATGTTTTATAACACCAAAGAAGAAATTGACACATTTATTGTGGCGCTTAAAAAGGCAATAATGATGTTATCTTAGACTTTGGCATCAAATATGTATCTTACAGTATAAAATATTATACAGATGAAAATTTTAGTTAGTTTATTTATGCTTTTAGCCACATTAAATTCTTGTGATTCGTCTAAGAAAGCAATAGAAAATAGCAAAAAAATGCAAGAACCAATTTCTGGAACCTACAACATAACACAACTTGGAGATACGGATGTTTCTTCAAATAAAATTGTAATTAATTTTGACGACACCAATAATAAAGTCGCAGGATTTGCAGGTTGTAATAGCTTCTTCGGGAATTATTCAATAGAAAATAATACGATATCTTTTGGTAGTATTGGTTCATCAAGAAAATTATGTCCTAACCCAATAATGAATATTGAAAACCAACTCTTAAAAGCCCTGAATTCAGTTACTTCATTTTCAACACAAGACAATGAAATTTCGTTCTATTCAAATGACACTGTTGTTTTCAAAGGAACAAATAGCATTACCGCATCTAAAAGAAGTGCTACTGTAAACTACGAAGACAATACTACTGTTAAATATCAAACTGTAGCGAGAGGCTCTTTTAACTACATCACGATTTCAAAAACAAAACTATTAATTTCAAAAGATCAAAATCTTCAGAAAATAGATAAATTTAATACAGACCCTGAAGATTGGAAGGCTTTAAACAAATTGATTGAAGCTGTAGAAGTTGAAACCATTCATAATTTAGTTCCTCCGTCTACAAAGCATCAATACGATGGAGCTCCTCTCGCTACTTTAGCTATAATACATGGTGATGTACAATACATGACACCAGCTTTTGACCATGGAAATCCACCAGAAGCTGTAAAAGCTTTAGTTAATAAAGTGTTATCCATTAAAGAAAACACCGTTAAAAACTAACGATTTTGTAATTTTGCACAAAAGAATGAGACTATGACTATTGAAGAAGTACAAAATGAAATTATAGATGAGTTTTCTATGTTTGAAGATTGGGAAGAACGCTACCAATACATGATTGACCTAGGAAAAGACTTGCCTTTAATTGATGAAAAATACAAAACTGAAGACAACATAATAAAAGGTTGCCAAAGTAAAGTATGGGTTCATGCTAATTTAGAAGGTGATAAGATAAACTTTACAGCAGATAGTGATGCTATTATTACAAAAGGCATTATTGCAATATTAATTAGAGCTTTTTCTAATCAGCATCCTACAGCTATTATTGAAGCCAACACTGATTTTATTGATAAAATAGGATTAAAAGAACATTTATCACCAACTAGAGCCAATGGCTTAGTGAGCATGATAAAACAACTAAAATTGTATGCTATTGCGTACCAAACACAATTAAATTAAGTGGGTTACTACTGAGTCCTTTTACAGGTACAATTAACACACCTATTTAACAACAAAACAACTAAATTATGAGCGACACAACTATAGATACTGCAATGTTAGGCGAAAAAATACTAAGGGTTATAAAAACGATTTACGATCCTGAAATCCCTGTAGACATCTACGAATTAGGATTAATCTACGATGTTTTTGTAAACGAAGATTTAGAAGTAAAAATTCTAATGACCTTAACAACACCTAACTGTCCTGTAGCAGAAACATTACCTTTAGAGGTTGAAGAAAAAGTAAAATCTATCAACGAAGTTAAAAATGCCGAAGTAGAAATCACTTTTGATCCACCTTGGTCTCAAGACTTAATGAGCGAAGAAGCGAAGTTAGAACTTGGGATGCTTTAACCTAAATTTCTAAATGCCAAGACACAAACCCACATCATTAAAAGACGATCAAAAAACAAACATTAAATCGTCTTTTAATGCTTTAATCTATATTCCTCGATTTTTCAAAGAAATTTGGAAAGTTAACAAAAGCCTCTTCTTATTATCCGCTTTTTGTAGGCTTATTGGCGCCTTACTTCCTGTTGTTATTTTATGGATTGGTAAATTAATTATTGATGAAATTATTTTACAAATTTCACTTGATAATCCAGAATATTACACACTGTGGACCTATGTTGCCGTTGAGTTTGGCTTAATTATTCTTTCAGATTTAATAAGTAGAGCTATTTCATTAACTGATGGTTTACTTGGTGACGAATATAATATTGCAACTTCTGTCACCATCATAAAAAAAACCAATCAAATTAACATTAGTTTACTCGAAGACTCAGAGTTTTACGATAAACTAGAACGTGCCAGAACGCAAACTACAGGTAGAGTTGCGTTAATGTCTAACGTACTTGGACAAGCACAAAGCGCCATTTCCATCACCACACTTATCGCTGGTTTAATTTATTTTGAACCTTACCTAATTATTCTTCTTGTTTTAAGTATAATTCCTTCGTTTATAAACGAAGTACGCTATAGCCAACGACAATATTCTTTGGCTCGAAGCTGGACTTCTGAACGACGCGAATTGGATTATTTACGTTTTATTGGGGCAAACGACAAAACCGCTAAAGAAATTAAACTTTTTGGCTTAACTGATTTTGTGGTCAATCGCTTTAAAAACCTTTCTGAAGAGTATTACCAACTCAACAAAACATTAGCCATTAAACGATCTGCTTTAGGGTTTCTGTTTAATGTATTAGGCTCTTTAAGTTATTATGGAGCTTATGTATTTATTATTTATCGTGTGCTATCGGGAGCAATAACACTTGGTGAATTAACATTTTTATCCGGTTCTTTTAATCGCTTAATGCGAAACCTTCAAGATTTCTTTTCAAAATTTACTCGAATTTCAGAAAGCGCCTTATACCTTAAAGATTATTTTGATTTTATAGACATTTCAATTGTTTCAAAAGTAAAAGAGAATATGCCGCTGCCAAAGCACATTACTAAAGGCTTTGAGTTTAAAGATGTCCATTTTGCGTATCCTAATTCTGAAGTAGAAATTTTAAAAGGCATAAGTTTTAATCTTAAAGCTGGCGAAAAATTAGCTTTTGTTGGTCAGAATGGCGCAGGAAAAACGACGTTAATAAAACTACTATTACGATTCTACGAACCTACATCAGGTGAAATTCTATTGGATGGCATCAATATTAACCGCTTTAATATTGCCGAATATCAAGAATATTTTGGTGTTATATTTCAGGATTTCTTTAGATATGAATTTACAGTGAGAGAAAATATAGCTATTGGAAATATTGACGAATTAGAAAACCAATCTAAAATTGAAAATGCCGCAGAATTAAGTTTGGCCAACGATGTTGTTGCCGAGTTAAAACATGGCTACAATCAGCAATTAGGAAAGCGATTTTCTAACGGTCAGGAATTATCTGGGGGACAATGGCAAAAAGTGGCTTTAGCAAGGGCATATATGAAAAATGCTGAAGTTATGATTCTGGACGAACCCACGTCTGCATTAGACGCTAGAGCAGAAAGTGAAGTATTTGGACGTTTTATAGGTTTAACAGAAGGCAAAACAAGTATTATTATTTCACATCGTTTTAGCACTGTTCGCCAAGCCAACAGAATCTTAGTGCTAGAACACGGAAAAGTATTAGAAATAGGCACACACGAAGAACTTATGACGAATAAAAACTTGTACTCTGAATTGTTCTCACTACAAGCCGAAGGCTATCAGTAAAATAATTACCTTTACAATATGGCAGAAGAGATTATTAATAGAGTTGCTAATAGCAAATTAAAAGTCGTTGACCTAGAGGATTACTACCCAAAAGGCAATCGTATTCTTTTTGATATTAAAGATTGGCTACTAGAAGGTTTGGTGCTTAGAGAAAAAGAGTTTAGAATCTTTGTTGCAGAACATGATTGGTCGCAGTACCAAGATTATTATGTCGCTCTGCATTGTTCAACAGACGCTATTGTACCTGACTGGGCTTATATGTTAATTTCAATAGAACTACAACCCTATTCTAAATTATCAATTATAGGTACCTTAGAAAACTTAGAATCTATTTTGTATAGTGAAATCATTTCTAATTTAGAGGTTTCAGAATTTAAAGATGCACCTGTAATTATAAAGGGATGCTCACATAAGCCAGTGCCTTCAAATGCTTTAGTACTACTTTCACAAAAATTAAAACCTATAGCTAAATCTATTATGTTTGGTGAAGCTTGTTCTTCTGTTCCATTATTCAAAAAAAAATAAGTATTTTAATGTGACTTTTATTAAGTATGAGTGTCTTAATAATAGGGGTTTTATCGAAAATAAATATAACCAAAAATCAATAAACCCTATATTTGCAAATTCAAATTTTTAAAACAATTATTACTTAATAAATTTAATCCATTATGAACAAGAAATTATTTCTTTCCCTTATCCTATTGTTTGCTGTAACTACTATCACTTTTGCACAAACAAAAGAAGAATTACAAACGCAAAAAGCTGAAAAACAAGCTGAAGCAGATAAATTTCAAAGCGAAGCTAATGCTTTACAAGCGCAAATAGATGCTTTACCAGGTTGGAGAGTTGGTGCTTTTGGTACTATTGGTGGAAACCTATCTAACTTTAACGATTGGTATTCTCAAGCTGCACCAAATAATATAACAGGAAATATTGGAATCACTTTTAATGCTTACGCGAATAAAATTGAAGACAAATATTTTTGGAGAAACTCGCTTAACACTAACCTTGCCTGGGTAAAATTAGATAACAAAGACACAGAAGATGATAGCGATAATTTTGAACCTACATCAGATGTTTTTAATATTTCATCATTGTACGGTCGTAAATTAAACGAAAAATGGGCTATTTCTGGTTTAGCAGAATACAGAACTACACTTTTAGACAACTTTAATGATCCTGGATTTTTAGATCTTGGTGTTGGTGCTACTTGGACTCCTATTAATAATCTAATAGTAGTAATTCACCCTCTAAACTACAACTTTGTATTTGCCGATAATGATGCTGCTTTTGAATCTTCCGCAAGTGCTAAGATTGTGGCTGATTATACTAGACAAATTGGAGCTATTAACTTTAAATCTAACTTCTCTACATTCCAAAGTTACAAAGATAGCGACTTATCTAACTTTACTTGGACTAACTCATTTAGCTACACACTATGGAAAATGATTGGTGTTGGTTTTGACTTTGCCTTAAGAAGCAACAAACAAGAAGCAGCTAATTACCAAGCTGTAGACTTAAAAGATGCTGATAATAAACTACAATCGTATTATACAGTTGGTTTAAGCTACAAGTTTTAAGACTAAAAAAATATAAATTAAAAAACCTGTTTAGATTTAAATCTAGACAGGTTTTTTTTTATTCTTCTAATTAAACGTTTTCTTTTTCTCTTTCTTCTTAAACAAGCGTTTAATAAAATTGTCCCGTTTTGTAGATTCACAATTCAAATCATCTAAAACTTGTTGTGATGGTTTTTCAAAACTCGCATTAGTCACGGACTTAAAATTACTATCTGCATTTAGCTTTTGATAAAATTTAGCAAATATTGGTAAAGCTGAATTAGCTCCTTGTCCCAATGCTGTGGACTTAAATCCTATAGAATGGTTATCGTTACCAACCCAAGTAACTGTTACCAAGTTTGGTGTTAAACCAACAAACCAGCCATCTTTATTATCTTGGGTGGTTCCTGTTTTTCCAGCAATTTCATTTCTTAATCCATACACGGTTCTCAATCTAGAAGCTGTGCCTTTATTAACCGTAGATTTCATCATTTCTAAAAGTACTTGCCTAGTATAATCGCTATAAGCTTCTTTTTGAGATATTTTTGGTTCAAATGTAGCTATAACGTTTCCAAATTGATCTTCAATTTTAGTGATATAATAAGGGCTTACCGCTTTACCTTTGTTTAAATAACTTGCGTAAGCACCTGTTAAATCCTTCAAACTAATCTCTGCAACACCTAAGGCTAAAGAAGGTTCATTTGGTAGTTCTTTTGAAATACCTAATTTTTCAACTTGTTTTAAAACCTTTGGAATACCAACGTTTTCTAAAACCTTAACAGAAATAGTATTAACAGAATTGCTTAATGCCTTTTCTAAAGTGTAATTTATATAAGGATCTTCATCAGAATGACCAGAATTACTCGGTGTCCAGTTATCATAATTTGTATAAGTGACTTTATTTAATGAAAAATAAGTACATGGATCTAAGCCATTTTCTATAGCAGCTGTATAGACAAAAGGTTTAAACGTAGAGCCTACTTGACGCTCACTTTGTGAAATATGATCGTATTTAAAATACCTGTAATCTATACCGCCAATGTAAGTTCTAACTGCACCTGTACTTGGCTCTACAGATAACATTCCTGTGTTTAAAAACTTCAGATAATGCTTTAAACTATCCATTGCAGATAATGTTTTAATAGTATCTCCTTTCCAACTAAATAAATCAATAGGCTTTTTAATCTGCAATGAATCTTTTATTTGGGCATCGGTTAAACCATTCTCCTTATAAATCTTCACTTGAGGCAACTTTTTAATAGCACTTTCTATCAAGTTTTTATTGGTTTCCCAAGGTGCGTTTTTCCCATAAGATTTTTCAAAATCTGCCTGAAGCGTACTGATATGCTCTTTCATAGCAGCTTCTGCCAATGCTTGCATTTTGTAATCTAAAGTCGTGTGAACAATTAATCCATCCTTATAAAGGTTATATTTTTCTCCTTCTGACGTTTTTAAAGTGTCTAAAATAGATTCTAATTGCTTTTTTACTTCGGCTCTAAAATAAGGAGCTAAACCCAAATCGTGATTAAAGGAACGGTACTCTAATTTTAAGTCTTGATTTGAATAGTATTTTAACGAATCTTGCGACAGGTAATTATAATTTACCATCTGACTTAACACCACATTCCTTCTACCTTTACAGCGTTCTGGATGTAGTCTCGGATTGTAATACGTATTTGCTTTTAAAGTACCAACCAAAGTAGCAGCTTCATTTATAGAAATATCCTGTACTGATTTGTTGAAAAATTTACGTGATGCACTTTCTATACCATAAGTATTATCAGAAAAAGGAACCGTATTAAGGTATAACGTTAATATTTCTTCTTTAGAATAAACTTCTTCTATGCGTTTTGCAACTATAGACTCTTTAAACTTATTAATAAGCATACTAAAGAAAGCATAATTCTTTCTACCATAAAGATTTTTTGCCAATTGAAGTGTTATGGTACTTCCGCCTCCTGCTGACTTATCTTGAAGAATTAAATTCTTTACAAATACGCGCATTAAACTAATATTATCAATGCCATCATGCTCGTAAAACCTAGAGTCTTCAGTGGCTATTAATGCCTCAATAAGATGCTTTGGAACATCTTCATACTTTACGGGCTGCCTATCATAGATATAATATTTACCTATTAATTTCTGGTCTTTATCTAAAAGTTGTGTGGCTTGTTCTTGCTTTATAGAACCGACGTCTTTTAATGTTGGCAGTTTTCCAAATAATCCTGCATATATGCTCATGTAAAGCCCAAAAAGAAATACCAAAACAACAGCTACTATTAGAGCTATCCATTTTATCCATTTATTTTTTAATGCTTTTTTTATCCCAGTTTTAAAACGTGGCAGAAAAAAACTCATATATAAGGAATATTTTTAGTCTATATCTTCAACGTCTGGATATAGGAAATGATTGTATGGAAAACGTGTTACATGAATTTCTCTTACTTCTTTATAAACCCGTTTTCTAAATTCTTCCATATTCTCTTTGTTTAAAGCAGAAATAAATAAGGCATTATCACCAACTCTAGACATCCATGTCTTTTTCCATTCTTCAATCGTATAGTTAGCTTTAGTGCGCTCATCAACTAAATTATCATCATCAAAAGGTTCTGCCTCATAAGCATCAATTTTATTAAAGACCATAATAGTTGGCTTGTCTTTACTTTCAATTTCGTCTAAAATCTGATTTACAGAATCAATGTGCTCTTCAAAATTGGAATGAGAAATATCTACAACATGAAGCAATAAATCTGCTTCTCTAACTTCATCCAACGTACTTTTAAAGGAATCTACGAGTTGCGTCGGTAATTTTCTAATAAAACCAACCGTATCACTAACTAAAAAAGGAAGATTTCCAATAACCACTTTTCTAACAGTAGTATCTAGGGTCGCAAATAGTTTATTTTCTGCAAATACATCACTTTTACTAATTACGTTCATCAACGTAGATTTACCCACATTTGTGTATCCAACTAAAGCCACACGGACCATTTTCCCTCGATTACCTCGCTGAACGGCCATTTGTTTATCAATCGTTTTTATTTTAGCTTTAAGTAAGGCTATTTTATCACGTACAATACGTCTATCTGTTTCTATTTCTGTTTCACCTGGCCCACGCATTCCTATACCACCTTTTTGTCTTTCAAGGTGCGTCCACATACCTTTTAATCTTGGTAGTAAATATTCGCATTGTGCTAATTCTACTTGCGTTCTTGCATAACTGGTTTGTGCACGTTGCGCAAAAATATCCAAGATTAAATTGGTTCTGTCTAGAATTTTACAGTTAAGAATTTTACTGATGTTACGTTCTTGAGCTGGCGATAATTCGTCATCAAAAATTACAGTTCCAATATCATTTGCTTCTACAAACTGCCTTACATCCTCCATCTTACCTGTACCTATAAACGTTTTAGGGTTTGGCAATGCCATTTTTTGGGTGTAGCGTTTTATAACTTCACCACCGGCCGTAAAGGTTAAAAATTCCAACTCATCTAAATATTCTTTAGACTTCTCTTCATCTTGATTTTGAGTTATTACACCAATAAGTACAACCTTCTCTAAAGCAATATCTTTTTTCTCTATCATAAGTACAAAGTTAAGCAAATGGATTATTCTTAATAATATTTTAAAAACCTATATTTATTGCCATGAACAATAATTCTGAAATTTACACAATAGCATTCTATAATGTTGAAAATTTATTCGACACAACTAACGACCCATTAATTCATGACAATGATTTCTTACCCAACTCATTAAAACGATGGACTCCAAAACGTTATCAAAAAAAAATTTTAAAACTTGGAACCGTAATTTCTAAAATAGGTGAAGAAAATACAACAAATGCACCAATTATTGTTGGTTTGGCCGAAGTAGAAAACCAAAAGGTACTTTCAGACTTAGTAAATAGCAAAAATTTAGTTGATGAAAATTACAGCTTTGTGCATTTCGACTCTTTAGATGAAAGAGGGATTGATGTGGCTCTACTATATAAACCTGATGTTTTTAAAGTTGACTACTCTGAAACCTTTTCGGTTTATCTTCAAAACGATATGGGATACCAAGACTATACTAGAGACATTCTACTTGTAAAAGGCCAACTAAATAATGAAAACATAAGCATTATAGTTAACCATTGGTCTTCACGCAGAGAAGGCACTAAAGAAACCGAATTTAAACGTATAGCAGCAGCAAAAGTCGTAAATTCTGTCATTGAAACACTAGAAAAAGAAGACCCAAACACCAAAATTATTGTTATGGGAGATTTTAATGATAATCCAAATTGCAAAAGTCTGATATTACTAGAGGAAGAAAGTAAGCTTTACAACCCTTTTAAAACAGTTTGGTCTCGAGATAACGGCAGTTTAAATCACAGGTTTCAGTGGAATTTATTTGATCAAATTTTATTCTCAACCAATTTCTTTGACACCAATAATTCTAACTTAGATTTTAAAGACGCACAAGTATTTAATAGTAAGTTTCTTACTCAATACGAAGGCAAGTACAAAGGACAACCATTTCGGACTTTTGTAGGTAACAAATATAAAGGAGGTTACAGCGATCATTTCCCTATTTATATTCAATTAAAGCCTTCATAAAAAATAGCTAAACCATTTATCGATTATTACGGTAGTTAATCTATTATACCATTGTTAACATCTTGTTAATAGCCATTTTTTATATATTCGAGTTCGCATAGTTTAAAACGTCCAACCAACGTCAACAATGCACAATTACAACACATTATTTTAGAAACACAGAAAAGCCTTCCATAACCCGGTGGTTATAAGGTCATTAAATAATTTTAATAAACCTATTAATAATGAAAAAAAGTACTTTACTACTATTTGCACTTTTCACTATACTTTTTCAAGTTAATGCACAAGTGACTATAGGAGCTGGTAATTTGCAGACTGAGAATGCGCCTTTTGAGCCGTATTTTGGGTATTCTTATGCGCAAACTATCTATTTGGCTTCTGAAATTAATGCTAGTGGAACTATCACTGATATCCAATGGTATTATAGTGGAACTTCTGCTTTACCATCTAGTCAAGATTTAACAATCTATATGGCGGAAGTTGCGAAAACAGAATTTGCATCAACAACAGACTGGGAACCCATAGCTTCTTTTACAGAGGTATATGCTGGAGGTATTACTGTTACAGCCGGAACAGAAGGTTGGGTAACACTAACATTAAACACTCCATTTAATTATACTGGTACAGGAAATTTAATAATTGCAACAAAAGAAAACTCTGCGGGTTATGATGAATTTGGTGATGACTTCTACAACTCTCAAGTCACTACTAACAGAACAATATCTTATTATGGCGATTTTACAAATCCAGATCCTGCAGATCCGCCAACGGCTAGTAATATTGATAGTACAATTCCAAATATTATTTTAGGTGGAATTACTCAGGCTTGTCCAAACCCTTCTGACATAAGTGTTACAGGTGTAACGGCAACTGAAGCTGTAGTATCATGGACTGAAAATGGAACATCAACCATTTGGAATATTGAAATTGTTGAATCTGGAACTGCCCCTACTGGCACACCAACGGCGACCAATGTACCAAACCCTTATTCCGTAACTGGTTTAAATGCTGTTACTGGTTATGATATATACATTCAATCGGATTGTGGCACTGAACAGAGTGCTTTCTCTGGACCTGTGACATTCACTACTTTGTGTGACATCTTTATTCCAGATTACATGCAAGACTTTACAACCATTATTCCTGATTGTTGGGAGGTGGCTAGTGAAGGTGACCCAACCTCTGGTCCAACCGATTTTGGTAATAGTTCATGGAATTCAGATAATTTTCTTAATAATGGTACCCCTTCTTATAATATAAATGTATACGGTTCAGCTTTTGCTAGTTTCAATGATTGGATTATAACACCTCAATTTGATTTAACTGGAGGTCCTTTTCAAGTAGAATTTGATTTTGGAATTACAGAATGGCTTAGTTCTACTGTAGCAGGAACCTTAGGTTCTGATGATACTGTACAATTATTGATATCAAATGATAATGGAGTAACATGGGTTAACTTATTAACCTATGACAATACATCTGTTATTCCTATTGCGGGTGTACACCCAGTAATTAATTTAACAGCTTATAGTGGTCAAATAGTACAATTTGCAATATATGCCACTAGTGGAACTGTAGTTGATTCAGCTGATAATGATATTTTTGTAGATAACTTCCAAGTAAGAAACATACCTACATGTCCTGAACCTCAAGACTTAAACGTAACAGGTGTTATTTCAAATGAAGCTGAGTTTTCTTGGACGGAAGGCGGAACAGCTACAAATTGGAATATAGAAATTGTACCTACAGGTACAGCACCAACAGGTACTCCTACAGAAATGAATGTTTCTAACCCATATGTAGTCACTGGATTAGATGCTATTACAACTTACGATTTTTATGTACAAGCCGTATGTGGACCTGGCGATGACAGTTCTTGGACTGGTCCTCTAACGTTCACAACCTTATGTGATGTTTTTGTACCAGACTATTTACAAGATTTTACAACAATTACACCAGATTGTTGGGATGTAGCTGATAATGGTGATCCTACAACGGGCCCTACAGATTTAGGGAACAGTTCATGGGTTGCTGATGAGTTTTTAAATATAGGTGCCGATGATGGTGCTTACAAAATAAATCTGTTTTTTAATAATAAGAGCGACTGGCTTATTTCTCCTCTTTTTGATTTAACAGGCGGTCCGTTTCAAGTAGAATTTGATTTTGCAATAACTGATTGGAATAGCAGTTCTAACCCTGGAACATTAGGATCTGATGATTTAGTTCAATTATTAATGACTAATGATGGTGGAGCAACTTGGATTACACTTGTAACTTATGATAGTACATCTGTTGTTCCTATTACTGGCGCTCATCCAGTTGTTAATTTAACAGCGTATAGTGGTCAAACTGTTCAGTTCGCAATTTACGCTACAGATGGATCAATAGATGATTTGGGTGTAGATGTAGACGTTTTTGTAGATAACTTTCAAGTAAGAAATATCCCTTCATGTCCAGAACCATCAGATTTATCTGCAAACAACTTAAGTTTAACATCTACTGAAGTTGCTTGGGTAGAAAATGGTACAGCAACATCTTGGAATATCGAATATGGTGAGCAAGGCTTTGCATTAGGAACTGGGACAACTGAAACAGGTGTAACAACCAACCCTTTTACACTAACAAGCTTAACACCTGACACCTACTATGAGTTTTACGTACAAGCCATATGTGGTCCTGGCGATGAAAGTTCTTGGACTGGTCCTTTAGAGTTCTTTACTGGGTATTGTGAATCTGTTCCATCTAGTAATGATGGTGATGGTATAAATAATGTAACTGTTGGGGTTACAACTTTCCCTAGTGCTGGAGACTTAACCTATGAAAATTTCACATCTACGGTAGTGAATGTTTTTCAAGGTTTAGATACTACAGTAGAGATTGAATTTGACCATGGATTTACATATGACACTAATATCTGGATAGATTTTAATGATAATTTAGTTTTTGAAGATACTGAATTAGTTTTCCAAGGGGCAAGTGATGGTATTGGCGATCCTCAACTATATGATGCATCTTTTATAATGCCTTTAACAGCTCCAATAGGAGAACACAGAATGCGTATTGCTGGCGCTGACTTTGGTCAATTAGTACCTGATCCTTGTTATACTGGCACTTGGGGTATTACTTTAGATTTTACAGTAAATGTTCAAGAATTATTATGTACTCTTGCCGAAGCAAATTACACTACGGTTCCAGATTGTGCAAATGATCAATTTTATATTGATGTAAATATTACAGACTTAGGTGATGCTACATCATTAGAGATTTCTAATGATTATGATAACACAACAGAACAGGCATTTGCTGTAGACACTTATCAAGTTGGTCCTTTCCCATTTGGAAATGCAGTAAAAATATTTGTAACTAATGAGCAAGACACTAATTGTGTTATTAGCAGTGATATATACAATGTTTTAGCATGTCCACCAGTTAACGATGATTGTGTAGGTGCTATTGAAGCTGTTGTAAATGCTGGGGAATCTTGTAATCAAGTAAATTCAGGTACCATTTTAGCAGCAACTCCATCTGGCGTACCAGGCGCAAGTTGTGGAGGAACACCAAATGATGATGTTTGGTTTCAATTTACAGCATTAGGAGAGCAGCAAATTATTGAAATACAAAACGTAGTTGGAGGAACATTTAATATAGACCATGCTGTATACGAAGGTTCTTGTGGTACTCTTACTGAATTGTATTGTTCTGCTGACGACTTTAGTATAACACCAGCTTTAACCCCTGGAGAAACATACTACATTAGAATTTTCTCTGCTGGATCTAGTCCTGAAACAAGCACATTTGACCTTTGTATCGGAACAATAGGAGTACCAACATATTGTTTAGACGCATTACCTATCTGTGCTGACCCAGATATTGAATACGAAAGTGTTGTTGGTGACCAAACAGCACCACCATACCTAGATTACGATTGTTTAGGTTCTCAGCCAGATCCACAATGGAATACTATTAATTTTGATGATCCAGGAGACTATGTATTTACTTTAGAACAAACAAATGCTGCTGGTACTGGTTTAGATATTGACTTTATAGTATGGGGACCTTTTGTAGACCAACAAGGTGGCTGTGTAGAGTTATTACCAGAAACAATAGCCGACTGTAGTTTTTCTGCTGTTTCCTCTGAAACAATTACACTTACAGATGTACCTGCAAACTCTGTATATGTTCTTTTAATAACTAACTACTCTCAACAATCTGGTACTTATACTTTTGTACAAGATTCTGGTCCAATAGACGGAACAAATTGTGACGTAGTTTGTGATGTAACATTAAACTTAGAAGGAGCACCTGTTGAAGATAGTATAGAAGATGTAACTCAAATAGACGAAGTATTTAGTTATTGTGGTTATGATACTGGTGTGCTTTTAGAAGCTACAACGGTTTACAATGTTGATTCTTATTTATGGTATTATAATGGTTTTCCAATAGAAAATTATGATGAACCAACATTAACAGCAACTGAATCTGGTACATACCAAGTTCAAGTATTAGGCGGTATATGTGATCAAAGTTTAACTTACTTCTCTGCTTATATTCAAATTAATTTTTACGACGATGCAGATCCTGTTTCACCTCAAAACATTACAGTATGTGATGGACCTGAAGCTGATGGGTCTGAGTCATTCAATTTAGATGATTTAACAGCATCTCTAAACCTAGATGGTTTTACAGTAACTTATTATACAGATGTTAATGATGCCAATCAAGGTATAAATGCAATAACATCAACTAGTGACTATGTATCATCTGGAGAAACTCTTATTATAAGAATACAAGATACTGACGCTGCTAATGATCCTGATTTAGTTGGATGCTTTGATTTATCTCAAGTAGATTTAGTTGTTAACGAAAGACCTACAATTAATCAACCAGCACCATTAGCTGTCTGTGATGATATGGATGGCAACATCGATGGTACAACAGAGTTTGATTTAACATCTATCAGTAGTGAGGTTACAACTGATCCAAATATAGTCGTAACATATCATACATCTCAAGAAGATGCTAATGATGGCATAGGTGATGTAACTAGTGCAACATACTCTAGCAATGGTGAAACACTTTATATTAGAGCAGAAAACTCTACAACAGGATGTTATGACACTACAACATTTGAAATTGAAGTAAATATGCCACCAATGGCTGAGTTTGACCCTCTAACTGTTTATGAGGTATGTCCTAATGCTACTGTACCAATTTCAATTAATGTTGTACCAGATAATTTCACCGATTCTGATGTTTCAGTTAGTTGGACCTTAGATGGTAGTCCATTTACAGGAAACAGCCTAACATTAAACAATGTATTGGTTGCTGGTACATACGAAGCAACAATCACATTTAATAACAGTGGATGTTCTATTTCTATAGAAACAACGGTTGTAGAATTAGAGTCTTGTATATTCCCTGAAGGTATTTCACCTAATCAAGATGGAATGAATGATTCTTTTAACTTAAGCAGTTTTAATGTTACCAAACTCGAAATATTTAATAGAAACGGTACATTGGTATATTCTAAAGACAACTATGTTGATGAATGGGTAGGACAAACCAATGATGGTGATGAGTTGCCTGTAGGGACTTACTTCTATACTGTAGTTTACGAAGGTGGTGCAAAATCAAAAAGTGCTTGGGTATACATTAACAGATAATCAACTAACAGAATCAACTTTATATAATGAAAAAACTCTCTATTATAGCGGTTTTGCTTTTAGCATTTCAGATGCATGGGCAACAAGACCCTCAGT